>JBDSAB010000588.1:0-14845 GCA_039922395.1 Caldimonas sp. | reverse complement strand
CGCCTATGCGCCCGGTCACGACGCCGAGCTCGACGCCGCGGTGCGCCTGCACGCGCCAATGAACGAGCTGCTGCAGCAGAACATGCACGAGGCCGCGTCGCTCGAGGCGAGCGTCGACCATCTGCATGCCGTCATGAAAACATCCACCTGAAAGCCTCCATGAACGACCTCACCCCGCTGGCCGCCCTGCTCGCCCAGGCCGAACGCCAGCGCGACCTGGCACTGGCCGACCAGACGAAAGCGCAGATGGCGAGCCTGTCCGCGCAGGCCCAGGCCGACCAGTTGCTGAACTACCGGCGCGAATACGAGCAGCGCTGGAGCGCCCATTTCTGCCGCGAAGGGCAGATCGAGCTGGTGCGCTGCTACCAGGGCTTCATGGAGCGGCTGACGCTGGCCGTCGAGGGCCAGGCCCGGGTGACGCTGCAGTCGCACGTTCGCCTGGACGATCTGCGCACGATCGTGCAGGGGCACGAGCTGCGCATCGGCGCGTGCAGGCGCACCGCGGCGTCGAGCTCGGCGTCGTGACCGGGCGCATAGGCGCCGATCTGGATCAGGTCGCGCGCCTTGCTGTGGCGCGCGCAGAGCTGGCGGAAGCGCCGTGCAGCCTCGATGTGGTTGCGCGAGGCGACGTTCGTCATCACCCGCGAGATCGATTTCTCGATGTCGATCGCCGGGTAGTGGCCGCCTTCGGCGAGCTCGCGCGAGAGCACGATGTGGCCGTCGAGGATGCCGCGCGCGGCGTCGGCGATCGGGTCCTGCTGGTCGTCGCCTTCCGAGAGCACCGTGTAGATCGCGGTGATCGAGCCGCCGCCGGCGACGCCGTTGCCGCTGCGCTCGACCAGCTGCGGCAGCTTCGCGAAGCAGCTCGGCGGGTAGCCCTTGGTGGCCGGCGGCTCGCCGATCGCAAGCGCGATCTCGCGCTGCGCCATCGCGTAGCGGGTCAGCGAATCCATCAGCAGCAGCACGTCGAGCCCGCGGTCGCGGAAGTGCTCGGCGATCACGGTCGCGTAGTTCGCGCCCTGCAGGCGCACCAGTGCCGGCGCATCGGCCGGCGCGGCGACGACGACGGCGCGCCGGATGCCGTCCTCGCCGAGGATGTCCTCGATGAATTCCTTGACCTCGCGGCCGCGTTCGCCGATCAGGCCGACGACGATGACATCGGCGGCGGTGAAGCGCGCCATCATGCCGAGCAGCACCGACTTGCCGACGCCGGTGCCGGCGAACAGGCCGATGCGCTGGCCGCGGCCGACCGTCAGCATCGCGTTGATCGCGCGCACGCCGGTGTCGAGCGGCTGGCGTACCGGGTCGCGGTCCATCGCGTTGATCGGGCGGCGCGCCAGCGGCTCGTTGTGAACCGCGACGATCGGGCCCTTGCGGTCCATCGGTGCGCCGTGCGAGTCGACGACGCGACCGAGCAGGCCGTCGCCGACCGGCAGGTGCAGCGTGCGGTCGAGGTGGCGCCGCCACGGGTGGCGCGCCTCGCCGAGCTTCATCGCGACCGGCGGCGTGGCGCGAGGGACGACCCGCGCGCCGCTCGCCAGGCCATGGACCTCGCTGGTCGGCATCAGGTAGGCGCAGTCGCCAGAGAAGCCGACGACCTCGGCGATCACCGGCGGCTGGCCGGGCATGCGGACTTCGCAGACCGAGCCGACCGGCACGCGGATGCCGGCGGCCTCGAGGACGAGGCCGGTGACGCGGACCAGCAGGCCCTGGGCTTCCAGCGGCACCGGATCGCCCGCGAAAGCTTCCATGTCGGCCATGAAGCGTTCCCAGTGCGGGACGCCGATCGATGCGGGCGGTTCGACGAAGCCGGTGCTCATGGGTGCACCCTACGGCCTGCGGCCGGTCTGACCCGCAGAGGGGTCAGTCGTTCGCCCGGCGCAGCCCGTCCGCAGGGATGCTCTGCGTCCGGGCTCACTCCCGCCAAGCGGGAGGAGTGCTCCCTTCGGAGCGGCCGTGCGGGAGCGCTCATCCCGGGGACAGCGGCGCGAAGGACGACGGGCCCGCGTCGGACCACGGCACCTCGGCGCCGAGCGAGGCGGCAGCCCTCCGCCAGCGCGCATCGAGACTCGCGTCGACGACGCCGATGTCCGATTCGACGACGCAGCCGCCGCGCGCGATCGTCGGGTCGGCAACCAGGCGGGCGCTGCGCGCCGCGAGCAGGTCGCCCGCGCCGTCGGCGACGAGCGCGTGATCGTCCGGGTGGACTCGCAATGTGATGTGGCGCGCACTCAGCACCAGCGTGTCGAGCGCTTCCTGCGCAACGATCGCGATCAGCTCCGGGCGCAGCTGCAGTTCGCTGCGCACCGCCTGGCGTGCGATGCGGGTCGCGCTGGTGCAGAGTGTCTGTGCCATCTGGCGCTGCAGCCCGTCGAGCTGCTCGCCGAGCGATTTCAGCAGCCCGCCGACCTGCAAGGTCGTCTGGTGCGCGAAGGTCTGCTTGAACCCTTCGAGCGCCACCAGGCCGTCGCGATAGCCTTCCTGGTAGCCGGCCTGCCGCCCCTGCCGAATCTGCTCGGCGACCTGCGCGGTCGATTCGACGCTGCCGCTGCGTTCAGCGGCCCGCGCCGCAGCGCCGCCCGTGCCCGGCCGAGTCAGATCGCTCGGTTCCCAGGCCGCGAAGGCACCGAGCTCCTCGCGCGGGATGAAGCGGGTGTAGACCGAGGCTTTCGCGGCGGCCGCCGCGGGGATCGCGGCACCGGGCGCACGCGGCGCGCTATACGAATTCGTCGTCATTCGAGCCACCGATCGTGATCACGCCTTCCTCGACGAGGCGGCGGACCACCTTGAGGATTTCCTTCTGTTCGGTCTCGACCTCGGAGACCCGGACCGGACCCCGCGCCTCGAGCTCCTCGCGCAGCGTCTCGGCCGCGCGGCTCGACATGTTCTTGAAGATCTTCTCGCGCAGCTCAGGCGCCGCGCCCTTCAGCGCGATGACCAGCGATTCGGTCTGCACTTCCTTCATCAGCGCCTGGATCGCCTTGTCGTCGACCTTGATCAGGTCGTCGAAGGTGAACATGTTGTCCATGATCTTCTGCGCCAGCTCGTGGTCGGCTTCGCGCACGTACTCGAGCACCGAGGTTTCGACGCTGGTGCCCATCAGGTTCAGCATTTCGGCCGCGGCTTTCACGCCGCCGAGGGTCGACTTGCGCACCGAGTCGGCGCCGGTCAGCAAGGTCGCCATGACTTCGTTGAGGTCCTTCAGCGCCGAGGGCTGGATGCCGTCGAGCGTGGCGATGCGCACGACGACCTCGTTGCGGTGGCGCTCGGTGAACAGCTTCAGCACCGCCGAGGCTTGATCGAAGTCGAGGTGGACCAGGATCGCCGCGACGATCTGGGGGTGTTCATTGCGCAGCAGCTCGGCGACCGCCGTCGCGTCCATCCACTTCAGGCTCTCGATGCCGGAGACGTCCGAGCCTTGCAGGATGCGGTCGAGCAGCAGGTTGGCCTTGTCCTCGCCGAGCGCCTTGCGCAACACGGAGCGGACATATTCGTCGGTATCGGTGACGAGGCTGAGCTGGTGCTCAGTCACCGAATGAAAGAGATCCAGCACCGTCTCGAGGCGTTCGCGCGGGATCGCCTTCATGCGCGCGATGGTCTCGCCGACGCCTTGCACCTCTTTTGGCGTCAGGTGCTTGAGCACCTGGGCGGCGTCTTCCTCGCCGAGCGACATCAGCAGGATCGCGGAGTTCTCGAGGCCGGTCTCGTCCATCGGGCAGACCTCAGCGCGAGGCCGGCTGGTCGGTGCCGACCCAGCCGCGCAGGATGCCGGCGACGGCCGCGGGGTTCTGGCGTGCCAGCTGCTTCGCGCTCTCGAGCTGGCCGACCATGCGTGGCGCGGCCAGCGCCGCCTGCATCGGCAGCGAGGTCGCGTCGTCGGCGACTGCATTCAGCTGGCTGCCCGGCAGCAGCACCGGCGGCGCCGTCACCGCCTTCAAGCCGGGGCGGACCAGGCCGAAGAAGACCAGCAGCGCGACCAGGACCAATGCACCTGGCATCGCGAACGAGCGCAGCAGGTCGAGGTTGTCAGGTGCCTTCCACCACGGCACTTCGGGGCCGTTCGGGATCGTCTCGATGCGGAACGGCGCGTTGATGACCTTGACCGAGTCGCCCCGATCCTGCTTGTAGCCGATGCTCTCGCGCACCAGGGACGTCAGCTTTTCGAGCTCCGCCTCGTTCAGTGCGACTTGCGTGGTCTTGCCTTTTGCGTCGGTGATGCTCTTGTTGTTGACGACGACGGCCGCGCTCAGGCGTTTTACGGTGCCGGTCGCATTGCGCGTCACCCGGACTGTCTTGTCGACTTCGTAGTTGGTGACCGCCTCGCGCCGGCCGTTGGCGCCGCCGCCCGACAGCGGCGCGGCCTGCAGCGGCTGCGAGGCGCCGACCAGCGGTGCGGTGGCGGCCACCGGTGGCTGGTTCGACGCCGCGCCGGGCACGCCGCTCGGCATCGCGCCGCTCGATCCCGACTGCTCGGTCGTCTGCTGGCTGCGGATCGAGATGCTGGCCTCGGCGCCCTGGTTCGGCTTGAACTCCTCGGAGGTCGCTTCGCTCTGCGTGAAATCGACGTCGGCGGCGACGGTCGCGCGCAGGTTGTCGTGGCCGACGATCGGCTCGAGCAGCTCGAAGATCCGCTTCGCGTAGCCGGTCTCGATCTGGTTCAGGTACTGGAGCTGGCCGGCGTCGAGGCCGCCCGGCCGCAGCGCGTCGGCGCTGCCGGTCAGCAGCGCGCCGCTCTGGTCGAGCACGCTGACCGCCTTCGGGTCGAGCTCGGGAACGCTCGACGAGACCAGGTGGACGATGCCGGCGACTTGCGCTCGGTCGAGCGAGCGTCCGGGATGCAGGCTCAGCAGCACCGAGGCGCTCGGCTTCTGCTGCTCGCGGAAAAAGCCGTTCTGGTTCGGCAGCGCGAGGTGGACGCGCGCGTTCTGCACCGCCGCGAGCGAGGTGATCGAGCGGGTCAGCTCGCCTTCGAGGCCGCGCTGGAACGTCAGGCGCTCCTGGAACTGGGTCTGGCCGAAGCGGGCGGTGTCCATCAGCTCGTAGCCGGAGACCGAACCCTTCGGCAGGCCGGCCGTTGCCATCTTCAGGCGCAAATCGGGCACCTGGCCCGCGGGAACCAGGATCGCGCCGCCCGGCGCGACCCGGTACGGCACGTTCATTTGCGAGAGCTGGGCGACGACCGCACCGCCGTCCTTGTCGGAGAGGTTGCCGTAGAGGACCCGAAACTCGCCGTGGCTGGTGTTGATCGCCAGCGCATAGACGACGGCGGCCAAGGCGACGAGGCCGATCGCGGCACTGGCCTTGGCCCGTCCCGGCATCGCCTTGACGCGGCCCGAGAACGTCAGGGGCACCGCCATGGCTTGCGAGGGGTTCAGCGCGACGCCGTTTTCCATAGGTGCTCGAAATCCGCCGGGCACGGTAAGTCCCGGAATGCGACGATTATTCGAAGAAGAGCGCGCCGGCCATGCACGGAACAGCCCGCCAAACGGACCTCAGTTCCCTCCATCCTGGCAGCGTCCGCTCCCTACGATCCTGTTCCATGAGGTCGCGCCTGCGCGGCCGCGGAGCCCGTGATGAATGTCACCTTGAAACCGTTCGATTTCGCCCAGGCCGTCGCCCGCGCCGGCCTGACGCCGACCGGTCAGCCGTTGCAGCGCGGCAATGCGGTCGAAGGCACCGGCTTCCAGCAGGTGCTCGGCAAGGCGCTCGGTGCAGTGAGCAAGGCGCAGACCGATGCGACGGCCATGCAGCGCGAAGTCCAGCTCGACAACCCGACGGTCAGCCTCGAACAGACGATGGTCGCGATGCAGAAGGCGCAGATCGGTTTCCAGGCCACGTTGCAGGTCCGCAACCGGCTCGTCCAGGCGTACTCCGATATCATGAACATGCAGGTCTGAGCCGCTTCCGCGCGCGCACGCGGTCGACGCCAGGCTGCCGTTGGAAACGGGTCGAAGGCGCCGCCCGCGCGAGGGCAGAGCGAGGTATCAGGGATGAACAAGCGGGCCGACAAGGTCGAGGTGGCGGTCGAGGAGCTGAAGAACTCGAATGTCGCCGGCAACGGGGCGGTGGTGCTGGAGACCGAGGCCGTCGTCAACGGCGAGCACCACGACACCTCGATCGAGGTGCACCAGGACGACGTGCCCGCGGTCGCGGTCGCGCTGCTGAACACCGAGAACGGCATCGCGGTGCCGGGCGCCGAGCTGCCGCCGGCGATCAAGTGCCTCGGCGCCGGCGTCATCCACTGGGACGATCCGGATCACGTGCGCTTTCACCTGCAGTTCGATTCGGGGCAGGTCCTGCCGATCGAGATGACGAAGGCGGCCGCGCAGGCGCTCTGCCGCGGGCTTCTGGAGCGTGCCGGTCTGACGACGGATATGCCCCCAGCCATCCGCCGCGCCGTCGCACCCGATGAAGGGCCCGAGGCCCGCGCCTGAGCCCGTCTCCGAAGCGTCAGTCGAGCGCGAGCAGCTTGCCGCGCTTCTGGGTGTGGTCGATGAAGCGCTGCAATGCGCGCACCGCATCGCCGCCGGCCCGCAGGAACTCGCAGCCGAGGCGCACGCCGCGCGCGTCGGCACTGATCGCCGTCACGTGGGCGAGTCGCAGATTGACGTCGAAGCGGGTTTCTTCGTCGAGGTCGATCTCGACCTGATCGATCAGCACGCCGGGACGCGGCGCCGCGATCTCCTGGGGCAGGAACAGCGCGCAACCGCCGATGCTGACGTCGATCACGCGCAGTGACAGCGGCATGCCGGGAATTTCGGGGTGGCGCAGGCGCGCGACCGGTGAGTGGCGCATCGGCGGGCGAACCCGGAACGAGCCGCGGCGCTGGAACCGGAACATCTCGCGCGGCAGCATGCAGCTCAAAACGTTCGCGCGTGAGCCGCGCACCAGCACGAGGTTGCTGACGTCGAATTGCAGCTTGACGTTGTTGAGGTAGCCGACCACCACCGCCTCTTCGCATTCGAGCAGCGATTGCAGGCGCGTGTCGGCGGCGTCGGCGCAGAAGCCGATGCTGCCGCGCTCGGTGTCGAGCGTCCACAGCGTGGTCGTGTAGACGCAGCCGTCGTTCGCGATCAGGTTCAGCAGGACGTTGCCGTCGCACAGTTCGCGCAGCAGCGAGGTGATCTCGAGCGGCGCGGCGACGCGGAACTGGTCGAGGCCGCCTTCGGTGCCGCCGAGGGCATCGAGGGCAGCCGGCTGGGTTTCCATCTGCATGGCAGCCGACCGTTCAGTGGACCGTCTTGGGACGGCCCGCCAGCACGTTGTCGAGATCCTCGAGCCACGGTTCCGCCAGTTGTCGGACCTCGGCGTCGTTGACGAGGATGCGCTGCATGATCTTCGACTTGACCCGTGCCTGGTCCGTGTCGAGCGTCTCGCTCGAGGCGCTGCGCCTGAGCACCGAGATCAGCAGCGCGCAGGCGCTCTCGAGCCGGACGACCTCGTCCCACTGGCCGCCGCGAGCGGCGTTCAGCATGTCGAGACTGGCCTGCTCGATGGCCTCGTAGTAGTTCAGCAGTGTCTTCATCTCGCGTCCGTGTTTCGGTGACGGTTCTGGAGGGGGCTGGTCAGCCGTTTGCGGCAACCTGGGCGCCGATGGCGACCCAGGCGGACCGCACGGGCTCGATCAGGCGGCTGCATTCCTCGAGCGCGGCGATGTCGTTCGCGCTGTTGGCCTGCGTCAGCCGAACCGTGATGTAGAGGTAGAGCGCGTCGAGGCTGCCGGCCAGCGAGCCGCCGGCTTCCTGGTTCAGGCCCGCCCGCAGCCCTTCCTCGATGATGCGCACGGCGCGGCCGATCGCGCGACCCTTGGTCTCGATGTCGCGTGCCGTGATCGCACCGCGCGCCTGTGCCAGCGAGTCCTGGAAGCCGTCGATCAGCATCAGCACCAGCTGGTGCGGGGAAGCGGCATCGACGCCGGTCTCGAGTGCGACCTGGCGATAGGCTTTGGCGTTGAAGGTGCCGGCGTTCTTGCTGGGAGCGACAGACGCGAACATGGGGGCAATGCTTTCAGTGAGGACCTGTCCTGAATATCGGCCTCACCGCCGATGACTTGAGAGCGGAACCGGTGGCGGGCGCGCTGATCGGAGAGTCGAAATTCGACGCGGTCCGTCGGCTTCGCGGCGGTGCGATGTGCGCGCCGCCTGTCCCCGTAGAAGCGGGCGCCGCGCCGATCAGTTGTTGTTGCTGTTCGCGTTGAACGCGTTGATCTGCTGCGTCACGTAGCCCTGCAGGCCGCTCAGCGCGCCCATCTGCTTGTCGAGCGCGGTGTACTGGGCGCGCAGACGCTTCTCGACCTGCGCGATGCGGTCGGTCAAGGCTTCCTGGCGATCCTGGTTCAGGTCGATGCGCTTGCGCAGGCCCTCGCTGCGCGTGCTGACGGTGCCGTCGATGCCGATCAGCCGGTCGGTCAGCGCGCGCATCTGCACCGCGATGCCGTTGTTGCCGGGGACCAGCAGGTCGTTGTTCGCGAACAGCTTCTTGGTCTCGGGCAGGTTGGCGAGCGCGTTCTTCACCTTGCCGTCGTTCAGCGCAATGCTGCCGTCGAGCTTGACGTCGAAGCCGATGTCGCCGAGGCGCGAGAACATCGTCGAGGCGCTGCTGCTCGCGCCGATCATCGCGCGCATCTGCGAGCGGATGCCGATCGCGGCGCTGTCGCCTTGCAGACCGCCGGCCGTCTTGCTGCCGGCGTCGTACTTGGTCTGTTCGGCGAGCAGCTTGTTCAGGTCGTTGTAGGCGGTGACGAAGGTGTCCATCGCCTTGCGGATCGAGACGTCGTCCTGGGCCGCGCTGACCTGCACCGGTGCGGTCGTGACCTTGTTGAGCGTCAGCGTCATGCCGTCGAGAACGTTCGACAGCGTGTTCGAAGTCGAGCTGATCGCCAGCCCGTTCAATGTCGCCGCGGCGTTCGAGGCGGCAAGCGCCTGCGCCATCGTCAGGATGCCGGCCGAGGGGTCGAAGGCCAATGCAGACAGGCCGAGACCGTCGGTGTTGCCGCCGTCACTGTCGGCCACGCCGATCCGAAAGCCGTTGGTCTCGCCGGTGGCTGACGAGCGCAGCACAAGGCGGGCGCCGGTCGCATCGGTCAGGACCGATGCCGTGATGCCGGCACCGCTCGCGTTGATCTTGTCGCGCAGCTGGGCCAGCGAGGCGGCCGGCGGTCCGGCGCTGATGTCGATGGCGGTGACGCCGGCTTTCGGTGTGAACGTGGTCTGGCCGGGGCCCCAGGTTCCGAGCTCGATGTGCAGCGTGCCCTCGCCGACCAGGGCGTCGGCGGAGGCGTAGACCTTGGTGGCGTTCGACTGCGCCGACGCCAGCTTCTGGACCTCGAGCGCGTAGTTGCCGGGCGTCGTCGTGTCGCTCGTGCTGACCGCCACGGCGGTCGCATCGCTGGTCGTACCGACCGTCTGGCCCCAGGTGCTGGTGCGGGTCAGCGCCGACGCCGCATCGCGCAGCGCCGACAGGCCCGATTGAACCTTGCCGTAAGTCGACAGCTTGGTCTGCAGCGAGGTCGCCTCGGTCTGCAGCTTGGTGAGCGGCACCTTCTCCACCGCCACCAGCTGGGTGATGATGCTGTTGATGTCCAGGCCGCTGCCGATGCCGGGTGACGAAATGGAAGCCATGGGATTTTCCTTGAACGTCCTTGGCTATCGGCCGCTGCGGCGGGAACTTGAGGCGTGACGGGCGGACGCGATCGACCGCCCAGGCGTCGCCCGGGCGGATCGGAGAGAACTCGCGGGTCGGCGCCGGGGCGCCGCGATCAGCTGCGCAGGAGTTGCAGCACCTGCTGCGGCACCTGATTGGCCTGGGCCACCATCGCGGTGCCGGCCTGCTGAAGAATCTGCGAGCGCGCGAGCTCGGCGGTCTCGGCTGCGAAGTCGGCGTCCATGATCCGGCCGCGGGCGGCCGACTGGTTCTCGCCGGAGATGCGCAGGTTCGAGATCGCGAACTCGAAGCGGCTCATCGCCGCGCCGTAGGTTGCGCGGTTGGTCGTGATGACGTCGAGCGACGTGTCGATCGCGGCCAGCGCGGTCGACGCAGCGGCCGCGGTGGTCAGGCCGCCGGCGACGCCAGTGACCGCCGTCGTCGTGACCGTCAGCGTGTCGCCGTTGTTGGCGCCGACCTGGAAAGTCTGTGCGCCGGCGCCGGCGCCGACGATGGCGATGCCGTTGAACGTGGTCTGGGTCGCGATCCGCGCGATTTCGGCGGAGAGCTGCTGGTATTCGGCGTCGAGGTTGGCGCGGTCGGACGTGCCGTTCGAGCCGTTTTGCGCTTGCACCGCCAGTTCGCGCATGCGTTGCAGCGCGTCGGTCACGGTGGCGAGGGCGCCTTCAGCGGTTTGCGCCAGCGAGATGCCGTCGTTGGCATTTCGGATCGCGACATTGATGCCGCGCACCTGCGCGTTCATGCGGTCGGCGATCGCCAGGCCGGCGGCGTCGTCCTTGGCGGAATTGACGCGCAGGCCCGAGGACAGGCGCTGCATCGAGGTGGCAAGCGAATTCTGCGACGTCGTCAGGTTGCGCTGTGCATTGAGCGACGAGACGTTGGTGTTGATGGTCTGTGGCATGGGTAGCGCTCCGGTCGAACTGTCGGCGGCCGGCGAATGTGCCGGGGTCGTCGGACCAGCGAGTTGCGGCCCGTTCCCGGAGTGTCAGCGTGCCGACTCGGTGCGGTTCGGTCGAATAGAGCCGTTCGGACCTGCCAATTTTTCGCCGTTCTGGCCGCCCAAAGAAAAAGCCGCCCGGAGGGCGGCTTCGATTTCGGGGGGCTTGCCCCGAGAGTGATCAGCGCAGCAGCGCCATCACCTGGTTCGGCAGCTGGTTCGCTTGCGCCACCATCGCGCTGCCGGCCTGTTGCAGGATCTGCGAGCGCGACAGGTTCGCCGTTTCTGCGGCGAAGTCGGCGTCCATGATCCGGCCGCGGGCAGCCGACTGGTTCTCGCCGGTGATTGCCAGGTTCGAGATCGCGAAGCCGAGACGGCTCATCGCGGCACCGTAGCTGGCGCGGCTGGTCGTGATCGTGTCGAGCGCCGTGTCGAGCGCGGCGACCGCGGTCGAGGCCGCAGCGGCCGTGGTGAGACCGCCGGTGACGGTCGCGACCGTCGTCGTCGTGACCGTCAGCGTGTCGCCGTTGTTGGCGCCGACCTGGAACACCTGCGCGCCGGCGCTGGCGCCGATGATCGCGGTGCCGTTGAACTTGGTCTGCGCGGCGATCCGCGTGATTTCAGCCGACAGGGCCTGGTATTCCGTGTCCAGGTTGGCGCGGTCGGTCGTGCCGTTCGAACCGTTCTGCGCCTGCACCGCCAGTTCACGCATGCGTTGCAGCGCGTCGGTCACGGTGGCGAGGGCGCCTTCAGCGGTCTGCGCCAGCGAGATGCCGTCGTTGGCATTGCGGATCGCGACGTTGATGCCCTTAATCTGGGCGTTCATGCGCTCGGCGATCGCCAGGCCGGCGGCGTCGTCCCGCGACGAATTGACACGCAGGCCCGAGGACAGGCGCTGCATCGAGGTGGCGAGTGAATTCTGCGACATCGTCAGGTTGCGCTGTGCATTGAGCGAGTTGACGTTGGTGTTGATTTGCATCGGCATGAGAAAAAAGACTCCAGTTGGTTAAGACTCCCGGCCTAGCCGCCGGCGTTTTACGCTGATGCGTCGGAAGGCGAACCACCCTCCGCATCTTCGCCGCCGGTTACGGAGCCATCCCCGTTCACCGGCGCCGCCCGCGCTAGTCAACCGTGTGTCGAGCACCGCGGCTTCCTAACCGGACCACGACCTCTGGGTAGAGGTGCGTTGGGAGGGTTATCGAGCGACCTGTGGCGAACTTGAGTCGAAAAAGTCGCCCGCCTCGAAAATCCAACTTCCTTGGGCTCTTGTCCGGTCGTTCGATAAGCGCCGGTTCGCGCGGGTTGATCTCGGCACCGATGCGGTTGTCGGCAAGGTCTTATCGAGGCATGAGAAAAATGTCGTCACCGGACCGTCCCGGACTTCGCCACGCCGGGTCGGTGGACGAGATCCGCGCGTGCCGGCGGATCGCGCTGGTGCTGATCGCGCGCGACGAGTCCCGTGCGATCGAGCGCTGTCTCATGAGCGTGCGACCGTGGGTCGACGAGATGATCGTGCTGGACACCGGCTCGGTCGACGACACGCCCGCGATCGCCGTACGCTGCGGCGCTCGCGTGACGCACTTCACATGGATCGACGACTTCTCGGCTGCCCGCAACGCGGCGCTTGAATCGACCGATGCGGACTGGGGCCTGGTTCTCGACGCCGACGAGTGGATTGCCGACGGCGCCGAGGCGCTTCTGGCCATTCGCGACGCCGAGCCCGACTTCATCGGCCAGCTCAACGTGGTCAGTCTGGTCGACGGCGGCGGCGGGCGCGTCGACCGCGCGCCGAGCTGGCTGTCGCGACTGCTGCCGCGCGGCGTTCGCTATGAGGGACGGGTTCACGAGCAGCCGGCGTCCGCGCTGCCGCGCCGGCGCCTGGCGCTGACGATCGAGCATGACGGCTACCAGCCGGCGCAGATGGCAGACAAGCGCGGTCGCAATCGTCATCTGCTGCAGTTGGCGCTCGCGGGCCGGCCCGACGATGCGTATCTGCTCTACCAGCTCGGCAAGGACCATGAGGTGAATGCGGAGTTCGAGGCCGCAGCGCTCCACTACGCACAGGCCGAGGCCGGATCGGCCGATGCGGCCTGGCGGCATGACTGGGTCGTGCGACGCCTCTTCACATTGAAGCGCCTGGCCCGCTTCGAGGAGGCGCTGGTGCTGGCGGAGACGACCATGCCACGCTGGTTGGAATCGCCCGACTTCTTCTTCACGCTCGGTGACCTTTTGCTCGGCTGGGCTGCGGCCGATCCGACGCGCGCCGCCGAGCTGTTGCCGATGATCGAATCGAGCTGGCTGCGCGCGCTCGAGATCGGCGAGCGCCCTGAACTGCAGGACAGCGTGGCCGGTCGCGGCAGCTTTCTCGCCGCGCACAACCTCGCGGTGCTGCACGACGGCCTGGGTGATCAGGCGCGCGCTCGGCAGTGGCGAACCGAGGCGGCCGCGTTCCGCCGCGCCGCCGCTGGCCGCGGCCCCGTAGCTGCGGCGCACGCCGGCGGTTGAGCCGAACTGGCGGGTGCCGGTGCCGCACTTCGGGCCATCGACAAAGGCCGTCGCCACCTAATCTCGCAGGCGTGATTCCACTTCGGGCCGGATCGCGCGCGTGCGCGGTTCCGGACTTCGCACGATGGCCCTCGCCCTACCGACTCCTGCCAACCCCGGTGCGACACCGGCTTCCAAGGCACATGCCCGCGCGCATCGGCGCTGGCAGAGCGGGCGCGAGCATGCGGAGCGCGAACAGTGGCCGCAGGCCGCCACCGCGTTCGAGCAGGCCACCGCGCTGCATGCCGACGCGGCCTATGCGCTGGCGGCGGCGCATGCGCTGATCAAGGCCGGCCGCGCCGGCGACGCCGTGCGACGGGCCCGCGGCATTCGCCAGGGCGATCCTCGCGCCGGCCTCGCCTACACCCTCGAATCGCATGCGCTGCTCGGCCTCGGCCGCCCCGGCGACGCGATCGAGTGCCTGCAGGCGCTGCCGGCGGATGCACCGCGCGACAACGATCACCACGTGGCACTTGCCGTCGCGCTGCAGCGCTGCGGCCGCCACGACGAGGCGATCCGGGCGTTCTTCGACGCGCTTGCGCTGAAGATGGACGACGCGGTCTCGCACTTCCGCCTCGGCATGTCGTTCAAGGACCTCGGCATGAAGGCCGAGGCCGCCGAGTGCGTGCGCACCGCGATCCTCCTCGGCCTCGGCAGCAGCGACGTCGCGGCGCGGGCTCAGCTCGCGTTCCTCGAGCGCGAGGCCTGCCGCTGGTCGGAGGCCGATGCCGTGCTGCGCGATCTGCGCACGGCTGTGCGTGCACTGCCGCCCGACACCGCCGTCGAGACCGGCGCGTTCCCGCATGCCGTGCTGGTCGACGATCCGCTCGAACAGCTGAAGGTCGCCCGTCACTATGCGCTGCACGTGATGAGCGCCGTGCGGCCGCTGCCGCGCCGGGCGGTCCGCGACCACGGCGGGCGCCTCCGCATCGGCTACCTGTCGGCGGACTTCCATCAGCATGCGACCAGCCAGCTGATGGTGCAGATGCTCGAATG
This sequence comes from Caldimonas sp., assembly GCA_039922395.1. GTDB lineage: Bacteria > Pseudomonadota > Gammaproteobacteria > Burkholderiales > Burkholderiaceae_C > Schlegelella_A. The sequence goes on along the minus strand of JBDSAB010000588.1, from coordinate 705 downwards.
CCACGATCGCAGTGCGTTCGAGGTCACCTTGCTGTCGACCGGTCCGGACGACGGCAGCGCATTGCGGCGTCGCATCGTCCACGCGGTCGAGCATTTCGAGGAGCTGCGCGGGCGCAGCTTCGAGAGCATCGCCCAGCGCGTGCGCGAGCTCGGCATCGACATCCTCGTCGACCTGAAGGGCGCGACCTACGACACGCTGCTGCCGGTGCTCGCCCACCGCCCGGCGCCGCTGCAGGTCACGTGGCTCGGCTTTCCGGGCACGACCGGCGCACCCTTCATCGACTACCTGATCGGCGACCCTTTGGTTTCGCCCCTTGGCGACGCCGATCACTTCGGCGAGAAGATTGCGCAGTTGCCGGTTTGCTATCAGCCGAACGACGCGCGGCGCGCGCTGCCGGCCGCGTCGACACGGGCCGAGTGGGGCGTGCCCGACGCTGCGCTGCTGCTGTGTGCCTTCCACCAGTCGTACAAGATCTCTGCGGAGGTATTCGATTGCTGGTGCGAGCTGCTGCACGCGCTGCCCGATGCGGTGCTCTGGCTCCTGCAATGGAACACCAACGTGCAGTCGACGCTCACAGCGGCTGCGCTCGAGCGCGGCATCGGCGCCGAGCGCCTCGTCTTCGCGCCGCTGCTGCCGCCGGAAGGCCACCTGAGCCGCCTCGCGTGCGCCGACGTGTACCTCGATGCCTGGCCATGCAACGCCCA
>JBDSAB010000587.1:0-9437 GCA_039922395.1 Caldimonas sp. | reverse complement strand
TCCACATAGGCGCGCCGCGCCTGCTGGGCCACGACCGACGGGTTGGCGGGAAGCGACATCGGCCGGGACTCTACACCAGCGCCTACACGACGGCGCCGGCGTTCGGGTCGTCGGGATCGGTTTCCTTCGGGCCTGCCTTGACGAGGTCCTCGCGCTTGACACCGAGCCACATCGCGATCGCCGCGGCGACGAAGACCGACGAGTAGATGCCGAACAGGATGCCGATCGTCAGCGCGACGGCGAAGTAGTGCAGCGTCTGGCCGCCGAAGATCAGCATCGACAACACCATCATCTGCGTGCAGCCGTGGGTGATGATGGTGCGGCTGATGGTGCTGGTGATCGCATGGTCAATGACCTCACGCGTCGTCATCTTGCGAAAGCGCCGGAACGACTCCCGGATCCGGTCGAAGATGACGACCGACTCGTTCACCGAATAACCGAGCACGGCGAGCACCGCCGCCAGCACGGAGAGCGAGAACTCCCACTGGAAGAACGCGAAGAAGCCGAGGATGATGATCACGTCGTGCAGGTTGGCGACGATCGCGGCGACCGAGAACTTCCACTCGAATCGGAACGCCAAGTAGATCATGATGCCGGCGACCACGAAGGCCAAGGCCTTGGCGCCGTCTTCGGCGAGTTCGCGACCGACCTGCGGGCCGACCACCTCGCTGCGCTGCAGGCGGACGGGCTCGGCGCCACCTGCCGCACAGGTCTGGCGTGTGACCGACTCGCCTGTGGCCGTACTCGATGCGCCGCCGCTCAGCGTTCCGCCTTCAGCCTTGCACAGCTCGGCGAAAACACGCGACACGACGTCCGCCTGTTTGACGCCGGACGCGACCGGGACGCGGATCAAGACATCGCGCGAACTGCCGAAGTTCTGCACTTGAACCTCGCCGAGGTTCAATCGTTCGACTGCGGTCCGGACCTTGCCAATGTCGGCCGCCTGGGCATACGCGGCCTCGATGACGGTACCGCCGGTGAACTCGATCGAGAAGTGCAGGCCGCGCGTGGCGAGGAAGAAGACGGCGGCGAGGAACGTCACCAGCGAGACGACGTTGAGCACCAGCGCGTGCCGCATGAACGGGATGTCACGCCTGATCCGGAAAAATTCCATCGTGTCGCCTTGCTCGCCGAAAAGGAAGTAGTGCTCAGCCCTTGGCAGGGACCGAGGTCTGCGGTCGCCAGACCTGCCCGATCGACACGCCCTTCAAGCGCTTCTGACGTCCGTACCACAGGTTCACGAGACCGCGCGAGAACACGACGGCCGAGAACATCGACGTCAGGATGCCCAGCGTGTGGACGATCGCGAAGCCGCGCACCGGACCGGAGCCGAACGTCAGCAGCGCAATGCCGGCGATCAGGGTCGTCACGTTCGAATCGAGGATGGTGGCCCACGCCCGTTCATAGCCGGTGTTGATCGCGACCTGCGGCGCGGCGCCGCCCCGCAATTCCTCGCGCACCCGCTCGTTGATCAACACGTTGGCGTCGATCGCCATGCCGAGCGTCAGAGCGATCGCCGCGATGCCGGGCAGGGTCAGCGTGGCCTGCAGCATCGACAGCACCGCGACGAGCAACAGCAGGTTGAAGCCGAGCGCCAAGGTCGAGATCACACCGAACAACTGGTAGTACACGCACATGAAGAGCGCGATCGCAGCGAATCCGAAGATCACGCTGTTGAACCCCTTCGAGATGTTCTCGGCGCCGAGGCTCGGGCCGATCGTGCGCTCCTCGATGATGTCCATCGGCGCGGCCAGCGAACCGGCACGCAGCAGCAGCGCGTTGTCGTTCGCCTCGGCGGTCGTCATCCGACCCGAAATCTGGATCCGGCTGCCCAGCTCGGAGCGGATCACCGGCGCGGTCACGACCTCGCCCTTGCCCTTCTCGAAAAGCAGGATCGCCATGCGCTTGCCCACGTTTTCACGCGAGACGTCCTTGATGATGCGTGCGCCTTTCGCGTCGAGCGTGAGGTTGACCACTGGCTCCTGGGTCTGGCTGTCGAAGCCCGGCTGCGCGTCGGTCAAGCTGTCACCCGTCAGGACGACCTGGCGCTTGACGATCAACGGCGCGCCGCCCCGCTCGACATAACGCTCGGTGCCGAACGGAACCGGACCCGAGCCGCTCGCCGCCGCCCGCGCCTCGGCGCTCTCGTCGACCATCCGCAGCTCGAGCGTCGCGGTCCGACCGATGATGTCCTTCGCCTTCGCGGTGTCCTGGACGCCGGGCAACTGGACCACGACGCGGTCCTGCCCCTGCTGCTGGATCACCGGCTCGGCCACGCCGAGTTCGTTGACACGGTTGTGCAAGGTCGTGATGTTCTGCGTGATCGCGGTCGTCTGGACCAGCCGGGCGGCCTCCGGCTTCAGGCTGCCGACCAGCCGGAAGTCGCTGCCGTCGGCGCTGTCCTGCCACTGCAGATCGGGCAGCTGGTTCAGCAGCAGAGTACGGGCCGCGACCAGTGTCTCGGTGTCGCGAAAGCGGACGGCTACGTTGTTGCCGTCGCGCGAGATGCCGGTGTGGCGGATGTTCTTGTCGCGCAGCAAGGTCCGGATGTCGCCGGTCAGTGATTCGGCCTTCTTGACCAGCGCCGACTTCATGTCGACCTGCATCAGGAAATACACGCCGCCGCGCAGATCGAGTCCGAGAAACATCGGCAGCGCATGCATCGCCGAGAGCCAGCTCGGCGACCGCGACAGCAGGTTCAGGGCCACGATGTAGCTGGTGTCTTCCGGGTCGGGGTTCAGCGCCTTCGAGATGGCATCCTTGGCCTTGCGCTGGCTGTCCAGATCGTCGAAGCGCGCCTTGACCGAGGTCCCTTCAAAGCGCACGAAGTCCGGCTTCAGCCCGGCGTCGGCGAGAGCCCGCTCGATGCGCGGGACCAGTGTCGGATCGACCTTCAAAGTCGCCTTGCCACTGCTCACCTGCACCGCCGGCGCCTCGGGAAAGAAGTTCGGCAGGGTGTAGATCAGCGCGACCAGCAACGCGACGAGCAACGTCGCGTACTTCCACAACGGATAGCGATTCATCTCGGATCCCTGGATCTCGTTCGTCTGCGACGCCGAAACAATGGCCTCGGCGCAGCCGAGCGCCTCTACTTGACGGTGCCTTTCGGCAACACCTGCACGACGGCCGCGCGCTGAACCTGGATCTCGACGCCATTGGCGATCTCGACGCCGATGAAGCTCTCGCCGATCTTCGTGATCTTGCCGAGCAGGCCGCCCGTGGTCACGACCTCGTCGCCCTTGGCCAGCGCGTCGACCATCGTCTTGTGTTCCTTCTGACGCTTCATCTGCGGCCGGATCATCACGAAGTACAGCACGACGAACATCAGCACCAGCGGGAGCATCGTGCCGAGGCTGCCGAACGGCGAATCGGTCGCCGCGGGAGCTGCAGGCGCAGCCTGCGCGAAAGCTTGAGAAATGAACACGACGAATTCCTTGTAGAGACCGGGACCTGCTGCCGGCGGCAAAACCGGTCGATTGTAAAGGGCGCGATCCGCCGGGTCTGGGCCTGCTCAGCGCGACGGCACCAGCCGCACCCGGGTGATCTCGGACGGCGCACCGAAGCGCTTCGGCGGGCCCCAGTAGCCGGTCCCGCGGCTGGTGTAGATCCAGAGCGCGCGCAGTCGGTGGAGCCCGGCCGTGTACGGCTGTTGGAAACGGACCAGCAAGTTCCACGGAAGGAACTGACCGCCGTGGGTGTGCCCTGAGAGTTGCAGGTCGAAGCCGGCGTCCGCTGCGGCCTGGGCGGATCGGGGCTGGTGCGCGAGCAGCACGCGCACCGCCGCATCCGCGGGAGCGCCAGCGAGCGCGACCTCCGGGTTGCTGCGGTGCTGCTCGCCGAAGTGATGGGCGCTGAAGTCGGTGACACCGGCCACGACGATCGATGCGGCGTCATGGCGCAGCACCACATGCTCGTTCAGCAGCACGCGCAGCCCGAGTCGCCGCAATTCCGCGATCCAGGCCGGCGCGCCCGAGTAGTACTCGTGATTTCCGGTCACGAAGAAGGTGCCATGCCGTGACGTCAATCGTTCGATCGGTGCGACGTGCGCAGCAAGTCGCTGCACCGATCCGTCGACCAGATCGCCGGTGACCGCCACCATGTCGGCGCCGAGCCGGTTCACGGCCTGCACGATCGCATCGAGGTAACCACGCTTGATGGTCGGACCGACGTGGATGTCGCTGATCTGCGCGATCGTGAAGCCGTGAAGCGCTTCCGGAAGGCCGGCGATGGGCACGTCGACCGAGACGACCGACGCGGTGCGGCGCGCGTTGACCAAGCCAAGCAGGGTGATCGCACAGCCGAGCCACGGCACCGCAGCGCCGGTCCACGCCTCGAGGCGGGGCAGGCTGATCGCCGCCGGCGCGATGGCGTCGATCGCGAGGACCGCCAACAACAGGACATCGCGGCCAAGCGTCAGCACAAGCAACGACGAGAACAGGCCCATGCAGAAAAGGCCCAGCCAAGCGACCCTGTCGGAGAGAGCCTCCGAGCGAATGCGCCGCGCCCAGAGACCGAAGGGCATCAACACCGCTGACGTAAAGAGGACCGCGGCGGACCCGTAGGCCAGCACCGGGAACGTCAACGCAGGCAAGACCCGCAGGCCGATGTAGCCGTGCAGCAGGAGCGAGAGGAGGATCAGGATCATCGAGGGGCGCAATCGCCTGATCCGATATGCGGCTGGCCACCGCTTGTTCAACCGGCTCCAACAAAAACGCCCACCGGGGGGTGGGCGTTCAATGGGAAGGATCCCGGATTTTTGGTTGCGAGGGCAGGATTTGAACCTGCGACCTTTGGGTTATGAGCCCAACGAGCTACCAGACTGCTCCACCTCGCGACTGAGCCCAAAAGTTTAACACAGCGCACACGCCGATCGGTCGTTACAGCCCCGCCTGACGCAAGGTCTCCAGAAAGCGGGCCGTGCTCTGGAAGCCGACGACGCGGGTGCCATCGACCTCCTTGCCATCGCGGTCGAAGAACAGCGTCCCCGGCGGTCCGAACAGGCCAAAGCGCCTCAACAGCGCGCGATCGTCGGCGCCGTTCTGGGTCACGTCGGCCTTCAATAACAGCGCGCCGGAAAGCTTGCGCTGCACGGTCGGATCGGTGAACGTGAAGCGCTCCATCTCCTTGCACGAGACGCACCAGTCGGCATAGAAATCGAGGATGACGGGTCGCCCGGCGGAGCGCACGGCGGCATCGAGTTCTTCGACGCTGCGGATCCGGGTGAAGTGCGGCATGCCGCCGCCCGGCGAGTCGTTCAGCCGCGCCGCCAATGAGCCCAACGGCTGCAGCGGATCACTTCCGCCGGAAGCCGCGCCAACCCACTGCAGCAAGCCGACCAAGCCCAGCAGCGCCGCGGCCACGCCGCGCCAGAGTCGCGAGGACGAAGCGACGTGACGCTGCCAGATCGGCCAGCCAACCAGCACGGCCGCTGTCACGGCCAAGCTGCCCCAGAGCGCAAGCGCCAACGGGCCAGGCAGCAGGATCTGGACCGTCCACAGCGCCACACCAAGCAAGAGCAGTCCGAACAAGCTCTTGATCTCGTTCATCCAAGGACCGGCACGCGGCAGCAAAGCGCCGGCCGATGCGCCGACCAGCAGCAGCGGCACGCTCATGCCCGCGGCCAGCGAGAACAGGGCGGTGCCACCGAGCCAGACATCGCGCGTCTGGCTCAGGAAGACCAGCGCGCCGGCAAGCGGCGCTGCGACGCACGGGCTGACGAGGAGGGCGGACACGCCGCCCATCGCGCAAACTCCGGCGAGCCGCCCGGGCGGAAGTCGGTTCGACGCGCCCGTCATCTGGGTCGCGAACGCAGCCGGAAGGCGCAGCTCATAGACGCCGAACATCGACAGCGCGAGCGCCACGAGCGCGACACCGAAGCTGCCGAGCACCCACGGCGTCTGCAATGCCGCGGCCAGTCCTTCACCCGCCAGGCCGGCGGAGACCCCGAGCCCGGTGTAGACCAAGGCCATTCCGAGCGAATAGGCAGCAGCAAGGGTAAAGCCGCGACCTCGGGACACCTTGACGCCGTGGCCCGCGATGATCGACGAGACGATGGGCAGCATCGGCAGCACGCACGGCGTCAGCGACAGCAGGACGCCGGCGAGGAAGAAGGCGCCGACCACCGGCCAGAACCGCCCGTCCTGCAGCATCAAGCCGAGCGCGGACCCATCGCCGGCCGATGCAGCCTGCGTACCGACAACATCGGAGCCTGCGGGCGCCGGGAGTTCGCTCGCGGCGAGCTTGCGAACACTGGCCGTGCCGCCAAAGCCGTTGAGGCTGACCTTGAAAGCGCTTTGCTGCGGCGGATAGCACAGCCCGGCATCGGCACAGCCCTGACTGCCGACGACGAGCGAGAACGCGCCGTCCGCGCGCTCGACCGGCAGTGCGACGCGGAGGACGTCGCGGTAGGTCTCGACATCCTTGCGGAACGTCTCGTCGTACTTCACCTTGCCGCGCGGAAGATCCGGGGCACCGAGGGAGGCGCCGGTCGCGCTGAACTTGAGCTGCTCGCGGTAGAGGTAGTAGCCCGGCGCGACCTTGAATGTGATTTCGACCGACCTGTCGCTCAGCGCCCGTGCGCTGACCTGGAACGCCTTGTCCGGATCGAGAAAGTCGTCGGCCGCCTGCGCCGGCGTCAGCACGGCGCAGAGCCACAGCATCCCGAGAAGGATCAGGACCTGGTTGATCGACGGAAGTGGGTTTCGCATGCCCGAATAAGTCGCCGCGGATCAGTCGCCCCGCCGCGCCGTCACCTTACCGGAAGAAGCGTCGGCGGGTCAGCACGAGCGCGAGATAGTAGCCAACAGCCGCATAGCCGATCAGGACCAGCAGCGGTTGGACGACGTCGGTCGGCGTCTCGCCGAGCACGAGCGGGCGGACCAGGTCGACCGCGGCCTTCAGCGGCAGCACGCTGCCGATCGTCTGCAGCCAGCCCGGCATCTGCTCCATCGGGAAGTACACCCCCGACAGGAAGGTCATCGGCGTGATCGCGAGCGTGAAGTAGTAGGTGAAGAAGTCGTAGCCCTTCGCGAGCGCATTGAAGACAAGCGCCAGCGACGCGAACGTGACGCCGACAAGGCCGAGCACCGGCAATGCCAGCAGCATCGACGGTGCCCGGCTGATGCCGAGCAGGAAGATCACGACGAGGATCGCCGACACCGAGAACAGCGCCTTCAGGGCGGCCCAGAGCATCTCGGCAAACACGATGTCATCGAGCTCGACGGGCGCGTTCAGGATGCTTTCCCAGGTCTTCTGGACTTGCATCCGCGAGTACGCCGAGTAGAGGGCTTCGAAGGTCGCGGCCAACACCGCGCTGACCGTCACGCTGCCGGAGGCCAGGTACTCGATGTAGGGCCGGCCGCCGATCTGGCCGATCAGCGCACCAAGCCCATAGCCAAACGCGACCAGCGTGATCAGCGGCTCCGCGATGTTGCCGACGACGCTCGGCACCGCGAGCTTCTTCCAGACCAGCAGGTTGCGCAGCACGACCGGCCAGAAGCGCGGCGTGATGCGAGGTGCGGCGTAGAGCGAGGTCAGCATGGCATCAGGCGTCGTCGCGGATCTGTCGACCGGTCAGCTTCAGGAACAGGTCTTCAAGATTGGCTGGGCGATGCAGATATCGAACCGAATGATCCGAGGCCAGCGCATCGAGCAGCGGCTTGGCCTCGCGCACGTAGAAGAACACCGTTTCGCCGCTCGTCTCGACGCGCTCGGCGAGCCGCGCATGGGTTGTCCCCGCCGCGGCCGCGCCGTCGCCGTAAACCTCGACGACATCGCTCTCAAGGTGCTCGGCGATCAGCTGGCGCGGCTCGCCCTCGGCGATCTTCCGGCCATGGTCGAGCACGATGAGGCGGTCGCAGAGCCGCTCGGCCTCGTCCATGAAGTGGGTTGTCAGCAGGATGGCTTTGCCCTGCTGCAGCAGGTTCTGCAGGCGTTCCCACATCAGATGGCGCGCCTGCGGGTCGAGGCCGGTGGTCGGCTCGTCGAGGACCAGCAGGTCGGGATCATTGATCAGCGCCCGGCCGAGGCTGAGACGGCGCTTCATGCCGCCGGACAACTCACCCGGCTTGACACCGGCCTTGGCCTGCAACGCAGCGAACTCGAGCAACTTCGGAATCCGCGCCTCGATCGTCGCAGCCGGCAGCCCGAAGTAGCGGCCGTAGACGCGCAGGTTCTCGGCGCAGGTGAAATCAGGGTCAAGGCTGTCGGCTTGCGTCACAACCCCGATCCGCTCCTTCGCGGTTCGCACCTGCGCGGGGATATCGAGGCCGAATGCCGTGATGCGGCCGGCGTCGGGCGCAGCGAGACCGAGACACATGCGGATCGTCGTCGTCTTGCCAGCCCCGTTCGGGCCGATCACGCCGAGGCATTCGCCGGGATGGATCTCGAACGAGAGCGCATCGACCACCCTGCTGGCGCCGAAGGCCTTCGTCAGCTGCACGACGCGCAACAGCGGTTCGGTCATGGCGTCGACTCGAGGAAGCGGTATCGGCAACGAGAAAGGGTCAGCTCACGCTGACCCTTCGCTGCGATGGCGAGGCGTGGGCGACCTACTCCTCGGCCTTCGCGTCCGTGGCAACGGGCTCGGGACGGTCGACGAGTTCGACAAACGCCATCGGCGCGTTGTCGCCGATCCGGAAACCCATCTTCAGGATCCGGGTGTAGCCGCCCGGCCGCGCCTTGTAGCGCGGGCCGAGTTCGTCGAACAGCTTGCTGACGATGGCGCGATCGCGGGTGCGGTTGAAAGCCAGCCGCCGGTTCGCGAGCGTCGGCTCCTTGCCGAGCGTGATCAGCGGCTCGACCAGCCGGCGCAGTTCCTTCGCCTTCGGCACCGTCGTCTTGATCGCTTCGTGCTGAATCAGCGAATTGCACATGTTGCGGAACATCGCCAGGCGATGCTCCGACGTGCGGTTGAGTTTTCTGAGTCCGTGACCGTGGCGCATGTTGGTTTCCCTTCTCTATTTGAGCCCCGGCCGTGTCAGGTACCGGAGCGTGCACCGGACCGCCCACAGGCGGTCCTCTCGTCGACCGTGCCTTGCGGCGCAGCCCTTTCTATCGGTTCCGCTTTACCGCTTGTCGAGGCCCTGCGGCGGCCAGTTCTCGAGCCGCGCGCCGAGCGTCAGGCCACGCGATGCAAGCACTTCCTTGATCTCGTTGAGCGACTTGCGGCCGAGATTCGGCGTCTTCAGCAGCTCGGTTTCGGTGCGCTGGATCAGGTCGCCGATGTAGTAGATGTTCTCGGCCTTCAGGCAGTTCGCGGAACGCACGGTCAGCTCGAGCTCGTCGACCGGACGCAACAGGATCGGATCGAACTGCGTGCTGCGCGGCTGCTCGCGGTCAACGATGCCGGCGAGGTCGCTGCCCTCGAGTTGCGCGAACACCGCGAGCTGCTCGACCAGGATCTTCGCCGACGAACGGATCGCTTCCTCGGGCGTGAT
>JBDSAB010000586.1:0-3816 GCA_039922395.1 Caldimonas sp. | reverse complement strand
GAGATCTCCTCGAGTCCGGCGACCATCCGCAGCAAGGTCGACTTGCCGCAGCCCGAAGGGCCGACGATGACGACGAACTCGCCGTCGGCGATCTCGGCATCGACGCCGTGGATCACCTGGTTCGCCTTCGGCCCGACACCGTAGCGCTTGACGACGTGGCGTAACGAGATCGCGCCCATGTGCTGTTCCGTTTCCCTGCGCTTCTACTTTTCGGTGTCGACCAGGCCCTTGACGAACCACTTCTGCATCAGCACGACGACGAGCGCCGGCGGCAGCATCGCCAGGATCGCGGTCGCCATCACGAGGTTCCAGGCCTGCGTGGCATCGCCGCCGGCGATCATCCGCTTGATGCCGATGACGACCGGGTACATCGATTCGTTCGTGGTCACCAGCAGCGGCCAGAGGTACTGGTTCCAGCCGTAGATAAACTGGATCACGAAGAGCGCCGCGATCGACGTTGCCGACAGCGGCACCAGCACGTCTTTGAAGAACCGCATCGGACCGGCGCCGTCGACGCGGGCCGCCTCGACGAGCTCGTCGGGCACGGTGAGGAAGAACTGGCGGAACAGGAACGTCGCCGTCGCCGAGGCGATCAGCGGGACTGTCAGGCCCGCGTAGCTGTTGAGCATGTGCAGGTCGGAGATGACCTGGTAGGTCGGGAAGATGCGCACCTCGACCGGCAGCATCAGGGTCACGAAGATGGCCCAGAACACGAGCTGCTTGAACGGAAAGCGGAAGTAGACGATCGCGAACGCCGAAAGCAGCGAGATCGAGATCTTGCCGAGCGAGATGCCGAGGGCGGTGACGAGGCTGACCCACATCATCCGTCCGACTGGCGCGCCCGAGCCCTGGCCCTTCTCGCTGCCGGTGAGGGCGGCCAGGTAGTTGTGGACGAGCTGGTCGCCGGGAAGCAGCGGCATTGGCGTCTGCACGATCTCGGTCGCGGTGTGCGTCGACGCGACGAACGTCAGGTAGACCGGGAACGCCACGATCGCCACACCGATCAGCAGGATCGCGTGCGAGACGAAGTCGAGGACGGGGCGGCGCTCGACCATGTCAGTGCCGACGGGCCGTCCCGAGAGACTGACGCGCCCCGTCGGTGGGCGGCGAACGGAGTGGGCGTTGGGGCTTCATCCTAGTAGTTGACCTTCTTTTCGACGAAGCGGAACTGCAGGACCGTGAGCGTCACGACGATCAGCATCAGCACCACCGACTGCGCCGCCGAGCCGCCGAGATCGAGCGCCTTGAAGCCGTCGTAGTAGACCTTGTAGACCAGCACCGCGGTGTCCTTGCCCGGACCGCCCTCGGTCGAGGCGTCGATGATGCCGAAGGTGTCGAAGAAGGCGTAGACGATGTTGATGACGAGCAGGAAGAAGGTCGTCGGCGACAGAAGCGGAAAGATGATGGTCCAGAACCGCCGCCAAGGCCGCGCGCCGTCGATCGCCGCCGCCTCGATGAGCGACTTCGGGATCGAGTTCAGGCCGGCCAGGAAGAACAGGAAGTTGTACGAGATCTGCTTCCACACCGCCGCCATCACGATCAGCGCCATCGCGTCGTTGGAGTCGAGCAGGTGGTTCCAGTTGAAGCCGGCCTTGCGCAGCGCGTACGAGACCACGCCGATGCTCGGCGCGAACATGAACAGCCAGAGCACGCCGGCGACCGCAGGCGCCACGGCATAAGGCCAGATCAGCAGCGTCTTGTAGGCAAGGGCGCCGCGGATCACGCGGTCGGCGAAGATCGCCAGGACGAGAGAGATCGCGATGCCGCCAACCGCGACCAGCAGCGAGAACACCGCGGTCGTCCGGAACGAGGCGAGGTAGCTCGGGTCCGAGAAGATGCGCTCGAAGTTGGCGAAGCCGACCCACTCGGTGCTGGTGCCGAACGCATCCTGCTGCTGGAGCGATTGCAGGATCGCCTGCGCCGCGGGCCAGAAGAAGAACACGCCGATGACGACCGCCTGCGGCCCGATCAGCAGCCAGGGCAGCCACGCCGAGCGGAAGACGACCCGCTTCTCGATCGCCACGGGGGCGCGCCGCCGTGCCTCAGGATTTGTTCGCGGCCTGGAACCGTTCGAGCTGCTCGTTGCCGCGCTTCACGGCGGCGTCGAGCGCATCCTTCGCCGACTTCTTGCCGCCCCATACCTGCTCGAGCTCCTCGTCGACGATCGTGCGGATCTGCAGGAAGTTGCCGAGGCGGATGCCGCGCGACTTGTCGGTCACCTTGCGAATCATCTGGTTGACGGCGACGTCGGTGCCCGGATTCTCCTTGTAGAAGCCGCTCGAATCGGTCAGCTTGTACGAGGCCATCGTGATCGGCAGGTAGCCGGTGCGCTTGTGGCTCGCCGCCTGCACTTCCGGGCTCGAGAGGTAATTGAAGAAGGTCGCGACACCCTTGTAGTGGTCGGCCGGCCGGCCCGACATCACCCACAGGCTGGCGCCGCCGATGACGGTGTTCTGCGGCGCGCCGGGCACGTCGGGGTAGTAGGGCAGCGGGGCCAGGCCGTAGGCGAACTTGGCGTTCTTCTTGACGTTCCCGTAGAGGCCGGCCGAGCCGGTCATCATCGCGCACTCGCCCGAGGGGAAGGTCGCGTCGGCCTTGTTGTCGCGACCCTTGTAGACGAACAGGCCCTGCTTGGCCATGTTCTCGAGGTTCTGGATGTGGCGGACCTGGAGCGGGCCGTTCAGCGTGAGGCGCGTGTCCATGCCGCCCAGGCCGTTCTGCTTGCTCGCGAACTCGACGTTGTGCCAGGCCGAGAAGCTTTCGAGCTGGGTCCAGCTGATCCAGCTCGTCGTGAACGGGCAGGCTTGCCCGCTCGCCTTCAGCTTGGCCGCGGCAAGCGCCACTTCCGGCCACGTCGCCGGCGGCTTCTCGGGGTCGAGGCCGGCGGCCTTGAAGGCGTCCTTGTTGTAGTAGAAGATCGTCGTCGAGCTGTTGAACGGCAGGCTCAGCATCTGCCCGTTCGGCGCGGTGTAGTAGCCAGCGACCGCGGGCACGTAGCCGGTCGGGTCGAACTTCAGGCCCGAGTCCTTCATGACCTTGCCGACCGGGACGATCGCGCCCTTGCTTGCCATCATGGTCGCGGTGCCGACGTCGAACACCTGCAGGATGTCGGGTGCATTGCCGGCCCGGAAGGCGGCGATGCCCGCCGTCAGCGTCTCGGGGTACGTGCCCTTGTAGGTCGCTACGACCTTGTAGTCCTTCTGGCTGTCGTTGAAGCCCTTGGCGAGGTCGTTGACCCAATCGCCGAGCGGTCCGCCCATGGCGTGCCACCACTGGATCTCGACCTGGGCATGAGCCGCTCCGCAAAGGGAGAGGGACAGAACGGTAGCGGCAACCCACGACGACTTTGTGCGCATGACAACTCCAAGGTGAACGGGGCGAGTGTTTCAGCCCCTCGTGACAGCCGCGTTTATCGGGGCAAAAGGCCGTTTCGGGCAAGCGGGATAAACCCGCCGACCGACCCTGGAGGTCGATGCGGATGGTGCGCTGCGGTAGCATGCCTCTTCATGCTTCCCCGGGGTGCGCCGAGCGACCCGAGCCGATGAACGCCCCGCTTCCCTTGACCCTGATCGCCCCGCATGACGAGCCGCTGCCAGCGGCTCCCCGACTGCGCGAAATCCCCTACAACTACACGTCCTTCTCCGATCGCGAGATCGTGATCCGGCTGCTCGGCGCGCGTGCCTGGGACGTGCTGAACCGCCTTCGCGACGAGCGCCAGACCGGGCGCTCCGCGCGCATGCTGTACGAGGTGCTCGGTGACATCTGGGTCGTGCAGCGCAATCCGTATCTGCAGGACGACCTGCTCGACAACCCGCG
>JBDSAB010000585.1:0-3964 GCA_039922395.1 Caldimonas sp. | reverse complement strand
GCAATGCTCGCGCTGTTCGCCTCGCCGCGCTCCGACAGCAGGCGATGGCAATCGGTCAGCAGGGTGCGCAGCGTGCGGTCGTCGACGACGCGCTTGGCCGCTTCGCGCAGGGTGTCAAGCATGGCGTACCGCCTTCTCCGCTCGTTCGTGGGCGCGCAGGGCCTTCAGCGCGGCGAGCTGCGCCATCAGGTGGTCGTGCATCAGTTTCTCGGCGCGCGCCGGCTCCTTGTCCTCGATCGCGGCGAGCAATGCGCGGTGCTCGCCGATCGACTGGTCGATGCGGCCCGGCCAGTTGAGCTGGCGTCCGCGCAACAGGCGCACGAAACGGCGCAGGTCGTTGGTCGCGCGGTCGAGCCAGCGGTTCGCGGCGAGCGCCTGCACCTTGCTGTGGAAGGCGTGGTTGGCGCGGTAGTAGCCGTCGACGTTGCGCGCGGCGGCGTGCTTCTCGAGCGCGTCGTGCAGGCGGCGCAGCTGCTTCAGGTCGGCCGGCCTGGCCTTGCTGGCCGCCTCGAACGCGCAGCGTCCTTCGAGCAGCGCCATGATCGGGAACAGCTCGTCGGCATCGTCCTCGGACAGCTCGGTGACGCGGCAGCCCTGGCGCGGCACCAGCGTTACCAGACCTTCGGCGGCGAGCACCTTGAGCGCCTCGCGCATGGGCGTGCGGCTGATGTGCCACTCGCGTGCCAGCGCCAGCTCGTCGATGCGGGCGCCGGCGGCGAGCTGGCGCTCGAACACCATCGTACGCAGCCGCGCGGCGACCTCTTCGTGCAGGGAAGCTCGGTGCAGCGGTGTCGGCTCGACCATGCTCCGAAGTCTACACGCTGTAATTCATAATTACAGCGCAGGGTTTTCTTGGGGGCGGGCGAGCGGGTCGGCTGCCGATAATTTCAGCCCATGCCTCATCCTTGCCGCCTGCGACTTCCGCAGTGCGGCGCATGGATTGCGGCATCCGCGCTGTGGCTCGCGGCGCTGCCGGTCGCAGCGCAGGTCGCGGCCGGCGATCCGGCAGTGCCGGCCGCTGACGGCGCGCCGGCACCGGCTGCCGCCGCCGCACCGTCGGGCGGCGCCGCACAGCTCGACAAGGTCGAGATCACCGGCGGACGCGCCGACGACGTCCAGGAACGACGCCAGTCGACCGCCGCGAAGATCATCATCGGCCGCGAGGAAATCGAGCGCTTCGGCGACAGTACGCTCGGCGACGTGCTGAAGCGCCTGCCCGGCGTGACGATCCAGGGCCGGCCGGGGCGCGGCGGTGCGATCCGCCTGCGCGGCCTCGGCAGCGGCTACACCCAGATCCTGCTTGACGGTGAACGCGTGCCGGCCGGCTTCTCGCTCGACTCGTTGGCACCCGAGCAGATCGAACGCATCGAGATCCTCCGCGCGCCGACTGCCGAGACCGGTGCACGCGCGATCGCCGGCACGATCAACATCGTCACGCGCGGCGGCTACACGAAGCGGATCAACGATGTGCGCATCGGCACCGGCATCGAGAACGACCGGTTGCAGCCTTCGGTCTCGTGGACGCGCAACGACACGCTCGGCCCCTTCATCTACAACTACTCGCTGTCGGCGTTCCGCCAGAACCGCGCCAGCGACACCACGACGACGACGGTCGATCGCGACCTGGACGACGGCACCGTGACGCTCGACCAGCGCGATGTCGGCACCGTGCGCGAGCACCGGCAGGGCCTGCACGCGACCGGCCGGCTGCAATGGCGCGGCAGCGAGGAAGGCCACAACCTCACGCTGATTCCGCTCGTCGTCTACGGCAACGGCACGTCGCGCCGGACCGGCGTGCTCGAACAGACGGTCGGCGCGCTGCCGGCGCCGTACGACCACAGTGCCACCGACGGCGACGGCAGCTACCTGCTGACGCGGCTCAACGCGCAGTGGAACCGTCGCCTCGGCCAGCTGGCGCGCCTCGAGAGCCGGGCCGGCATCGGCCTGACGCGAACCGAGACCCACAGCCTGCGCAGCGAGCAGACCGGCGGCGCGCTGAGCCGCACGCTCGAGGACAGTGCCGACGCGCGCGACCGGCATCTGACTTTCAGCGAGAAGCTGATCGCGCAGATCGGGGACGGCCACAACGTCGTCACCGGCGCCGAGGCCGAGAGCAACCGCCGACGCGAGACCCGCACGACCCTGCAGGACGGCGCGCCGCTGCTCGTCGAATTCGGCGACAACGTCGCGGCGACCTCGACCCGCTTCGCGCTGTATGCGCAGGACGAGTGGAGCGTGACGCCGAACTGGGCCGCGCATGCCGGTCTGCGCTGGGAGGGCATCTCGACGCGCGGCAGCGGCGAGGCCGGTCAGCCGGACGCATCGAACCGGAGCAGCGTCTGGTCGCCGCTGCTGCATGCCGTCTGGAAGCCCGATCCGACGGGGCGCGATCAGGTGCGAATCAGTTTGACGCGCAGCTACCGCTCGCCGCTGCTCGGCAACCTGATCGCACGGCCCGGCATCAACACGCGCTATCCGGCACCGGGTCCGAACACGCCGACCCAGCCGGACCGCGCCGGCAACCCGTCGCTGCGGCCCGAACTGGCGACGGGCCTCGACGTGGCGGTCGAGCGCTACCTGCCCGGCAGCGGCATCGTCAGCGCGAACGTGTTCCAGCGCCGGATCAGCAATTTCATGCGCAACCAGGTCACGCTCGAGAACGTGCCGTGGGCAAACCAGCCGCGCTACGTGTCGCGGCCGCAGAACATCGGCGATGCGGTGACGCAGGGGATCGAGCTGGAGGCGAAGTTCCGGTTGAGCGATCTCGTCGCCGATGCGCCGCGCATCGACTTGCGCAGCAACGCGAGCGTGTTCCGGTCGCGTGTGAAGGGCGTGTCGGGTCCCGACAATCGGATCGACCAGCAGCCCGACTACACGGTCAACCTCGGCGCCGACTACCGCGTCGGCGGGCTGCCGCTGACGCTCGGCGGCAACCTCAATTGGACGCCGGGCTATACGACCCGCGTCAGCGAGGAGCAGACCGCGCTGCAGGGCCGCAAGCTGATCATCGACGCGTACGGCCTCTGGGTCTTCAGTCCGACGATGCAGTTGCGGGTCAGCGCCAGCAACCTGAATC
This sequence comes from Caldimonas sp., assembly GCA_039922395.1. GTDB lineage: Bacteria > Pseudomonadota > Gammaproteobacteria > Burkholderiales > Burkholderiaceae_C > Schlegelella_A. The sequence continues at coordinate 888 of JBDSAB010000585.1, read as the reverse complement.
CGCGCGACTACGTGACCGGCGGCACCTTCGACGATGCCGGCGTGCGGGAAACCTCGACGACGACAGCGCCGACCTCGCTGAACCTGCAAATCCGACTCGAATTGAAGCTTTGACGCGCCGCTGCCCGAACGCCCGCGGAGGATTCCGCGGTGCCTTTGTGGCGCGGCGCAGCTGCATCGGCACGGCATGGAGCGCGCTCGCTCGAGGTCGGTACATCCCATGAGCCGATCGGCGGGAAGGGCTTCGCCGGCCGCTGCGCTGAGCCGTTTCGGGTCCCTTGCCGGCGTTCGATGGGCTGAACGACGTCCGATGGGAGTCGCGCCTGCCCCGATCGGGTGCAGGCAAACTCCGCGTAAACGCTAGTGCATCGAGCCTCGAAAGTCTGACCCGAGGCGGTCGGCGTCGCATATGCTTTCGGCCGCAATCGGCGGCTCGCAGACACCGCCGCCACACTCAGAAGGGACTCTCCATGACTCATCAATCGACCGGACGCAGCGTGGGCTTCCACGCGCGGCGCCGTCACGCGCTCGGCGCGGTCGCCGTCGCAACCTTCGCGATCGTGACCACCGGCGCCGTCTTCGCGCAGGCCAAGGGCGAGGTTCGCATCGCGCACGTCTACAGCAAGACCGGCCCGCTCGAGGCCTACGGCAAACAGACGCAGACCGGCCTGATGATGGGCTTCGACTACGCGACCAACGGCACGATGATGGTCGCGGGCAAGAAGATCACCGTGATCGAGAAGGACGACCAGGGCAAGCCGGACGTCGCCAAGAGCCTGCTCGCGACCGCGTACGGTGACGACAAGGCCGACCTCGCGATCGGTCCGACGTCGTCGGGTGTCGCGCTGGCGCTGCTGCCGGTCGCCGAGGAGTACAAGAAGATCCTGCT
>JBDSAB010000584.1:0-5688 GCA_039922395.1 Caldimonas sp. | reverse complement strand
CTGATGGGCCACGCGACCGGCACGCCGCGCTGGGACATCCCGAAGGGCGTGGGCGAGCCCGACGAAAGTCCGCTGCAATCGGCGGTGCGCGAAGCGCTCGAGGAAACCGGGCTCGCGTTCGATCCGGTCGATCTGCTCGACCTCGGCCGATACACGTACCTGCGCGCGAAGGATCTCCATCTGCATGCGGCGCTGATCGAGCGGATCGATCCGCTGCGCTGTGTCTGCAGCACGCACTACGTCGATGCGCGCGGTCGCGATCGGCCCGAAATGGATGGCCATGCGTGGGTCGGTTTCGAGGCGGTGTCGACGCGCGCCGGCAAGAGCCTGGCCGTCCTTCTGAGTAGCCGCATCTCGCTCGATGCCGTCCTGGGCGCCCTGCTCGAGCAGGAGCAGCGGCTCGGGCCTGCACGCTGGCGTTGGGCCGCGGGGTAGGGAACTTCCGACGTGGGCACGCGTGATCGTCGGCAGGCGTCCCGCGGCATTGGCCCTCTGGCCCGGCCTGGGGTCGGCACCCAAACTTCCGGAACCGAACGGCCTCCTGCCGTCGCTTCAAGTTCTGAGGAGATCCCATGAACAACGTCCTTTCGAAAATCGTTCTCGCTGTGGTCGCTGCCGGGTCGTGCGCCGCCGCTGGCGCGCAGATGTCGGACTCCGCGGATCAGGAGCGGCGCGCGCGCAACCGCGAGGAAGCGATCGCGAACCACGAGCGGATGCAGCAGCGCCCCGACACATCGCGTGCCGACATGCGCCGGGATCGGACCTATGACGCCAAGCCGACGGTGGGCCAGCGCATCGACCGCGGCGCGCAGGGAACGAAGAATTTCACGCACCGCACGCTCAACAAGATGCGCAACTTCGGCGATCGCCAGAACCGCAAGCATCCGGCGCCTGTCCCGGGCACGCCGGAGCCGGACAAGGCACCGCACGCCATCGGCAAGTAAGTCGCTCGACGCCGCCACGCCGCGGCCTCGAAATGAGTTGTTGGGTCTCATGCCGCGCCGAAGCGCGGCATGAGCTCGTCAAGCCCGGCAGACGCGCGGTAGGACCTCGCCGATCGCGCCGCGCAGCACCGCGTCGGTGATCGAATCCAGCGGTGTCGGCTGGTCGTTGAGGATGACGACTCGAGCACCGCTCTCCTTCGCGAGCGGCACGACACCCGCAGCCGGGTAGACCTGCAACGTCGATCCGACCGCAATCATCAGATCAGAAACCGATGCGGCCGCCATCGCCCGGTCGATCACCGCGGGCACCAGGGCCTGTCCAAACGAAATCGTGTCGCTCTTCAGGATGCCGCCGCAGAGCTTGCAGGCAGGATCGGCATCGCCGGCCTCGACGCGGGCCAGCGCGTCTTCCATCGGTGATCGCGCGCCGCACGACCAGCACATCACGCGACGCATCGTGCCATGGACCTCGATGATCTTGCCCACGGAATTGCCGGCGATCTGATGCAACTCGTCGATGTTCTGCGTGATCAGCGCGTGCAGCTTGCCCCGTCGCTCAAGGGCGACGAGTGCGAGATGGCCGCGGTTCGGCTCCGCGGTCCAGGCCGGCGAATCGAGGCGGCTGCGCCACGCCGCCTTGCGCACGTCCGGATCGGCAAGGTAGTGCTGGATCGTCGACTGCTTCTCAGCCCCCGGATTGCGCGTCCACACGCCCTTCGGGCCGCGAAAATCGGGAATGCCCGATTCGGTCGAGATGCCTGCGCCGGTCAGCACCACGACGCGCTCGGCCGCATCGACCCAGCCGCGCACCTGCTCGATCAAGGTGTCATCGTTCATCGGCATCAGCTTAAGCGCGCCGGCCGATCGTTGCGAGGGCGGCCCGAGAATCCGCACTGACATGCCATGCGATGACCTGTCCCCCAAGCCTGCTGTGCGGTGGTCGCGTCGCCGTCTGCTGCTCAGCGGCGCGGCGGCGGCGATCGGTGCCGGCTGCACGACGCTGCGCACCGATCGGGCGGGCTGGCAGACCCGCCTGCGCACCGACACGATCGCGCTCCTCGGTGAGGTGCATGACAACGCTGCCCTCCACGACCTGCGAACCGATGACCTGCGACGAGCGTGCCAGCAGGGCTGGCGGCCCGCAGTCGTGATGGAGCAGTTCGATACCGATCGGCAGCCCGATCTGGACCGAGCCCGGCGCGAGCGGCCAACCGATGTCGAATACTTGATCGAGCAGGCGAGCGGCTCGCGCAGCGGATGGACGTGGACGAACTACCAGGCCGTGCTCGCGCTGGTGCTCGAGCACGGCCTCGAGCTCCACGCCGGCAACCTGTCGCGCGGACAGGCCGCGCGAATCGTGCGCGAAGGCCACGCTGCGGTCTTCTCGATAGCGCAGCGCCGTGAACTCGGGCTCGACATCGAGCCCGACGCCGCATGGCAGCAGGCGCAGGAGCGCGAAATCGACGCCGGCCATTGCGGCGCGCTGCCACGCAACATGTGGCCGGCCATGGCGCGCGCGCAAATCGCACGCGATGCGGTGATGGCGAACGTCATCCGCCGACTTGCCACTGCGGGAGCGGTTCTGCTCGCCGGCAATGGCCACGTGCGACGCGACATCGGCGTGCCGCGCTGGCTCGGCGCGCTTGCGCCGGCGCGCCTGCTGTCGGTAGGTTATGTCGAGACCGACCAAGCCATCGGAGCCGATCGCTATGACGCAGTAGTGTCGGCCGCAGCGGCTGCGCGGGCCGATCCATGCGCCGCGTTCGAGCGGCGTTGAGAGCCAGTCAGCCGTCGGCCGCGACGATCTGCGCCATCGCGCGAGCGATGACACCCGGGGCGTCAGGCCGCACGAGTCGTGCGACTTCCTGGCCGCGCTTCAGGAAGATCAACGTCGGCCAGAGCTTCACGCGGAAGGCTCGCCCGAGCGGGCGGCCGCTGCCATCCTCGACCTTGACGTGGCGGACTTGCGGATGCTCAGCGAGTGCGGCGGCGATCAGCGGCTGGGCCGCGCGGCACCAGCCGCACCACGGCGTGCCGAACTCGATGAGCGCCGGTTCTTCGAGCGCCTCGAGCTCGGTCCGCTCCGGAGCGCGCGTCGCATAGGTCTTTTCGAAGGGCATGGTGGAGGGTGCAGCGTCGACAACGGGGTGGTCAGGGCAAACGGGTGCTGGCGTCGCGATTCTCGTCGTCCTCGAGCGGGCCGGTGACGACCTCCGATACCGAGCGGCCGAGCGACTCGATCGCGCTCTCGCCGGGCGGCTCGTCCGGATCGTGGCGCACTGTCCTCGCGTTGCCGTCGGGTGCGACCGTGTCGGCGCGGCCCGGGTCGGAGGAGCGATCGCGGCGGGCATCGGCGTCTTCGACCGAGCCTTCGGAGCGGTCGTTGGTCGGTGCCTCTTCCGACGGCGCACGCCGCGATGGGGCCGGTGCGCCGGCCGCCGAACCCGGCTCGGACTTGCCGCCGAGATCGAGTCGAGGCGTCGTGCCGCCCGACGCGCTTCCGATCGTCGCGCCGCCGATCGCGTCGTCGCTGCGTTCCGACGAGCGCTGCAGCGCATCGCGCAGACCCGCGTCGGCGCTCGACGCCATGCCGCCGACATCGGCGCCGCGCCTCGGGCCGGGCTCTGCCATTGGGCGCTGTTCCGAAAGCGCGTCGTTGTCTCGGGGCTGTGCCATGAGCCGTCTCCTTCGTCGTTCGGATGGCCAGATCCGGCAATCGGTGTACCCGTCCATTCGACGCGGTCCAGCGCCATCCTGTAGCCTCGCGACCGTCTCCGCAGCCTGAAGAGCAGCCCGATGAAGCGCACCACCTTGCCCGGCACCGACCTGGTTGTCTCCGAAGTCTGTCTCGGCACGATGACGTGGGGCGAGCAGAACAGCGAAGCGGATGCGCATGCGCAACTCGACCGGGCTGTCGCGGCCGGCGTGAACTTCGTCGACACGGCCGAGATGTACCCGGCGCCGCCGCGCGCCGAGACGCAAGGACGCACCGAATCGTTCCTGGGCAGCTGGCTTGTGCGCCAGCGCCGCACCGACCTCGTGATCGCGAGCAAGGTCGCGGGGCCCGGCCGGCGCGAGTGGATCCGCAATGGCCGCACCGATCTCACCGCCGCCAACATCGTCGAGGCCTGCGAGGTCAGCCTGCGGCGGCTGCAGACGGACTGCATCGATCTGTTCCAGATCCACTGGCCGCAGCGCAACGTGCCGTTGTTCGGGCAGATCGCATTCGATCCGGTGCTCGAGAAGGCGCCCGGCGGGCCGGGCATCCGCGAACAGGTCGAGGGCATGGCCGCGCTCATCAAGGCCGGCAAGATTCGCCACTGGGGCCTGTCGAACGAGACCGCGTGGGGGGTCTGCGAATTCCATCGCGTCGCGCGCGAGCTCGGCGTCGCCGGTCCGGCGACCTTGCAGAACAGCTACAGCCTGGTGTCGCGCCAGGCCGAGGGCGACCTGGCCGAGGTGCTGTACCGCGAGCGCATGTCGCTGCTCGCGTACAGCCCGCTCGCCGCCGGTTTGCTGTCGGGCAAGTACCGCGGCGGCGCGCGTCCCGAAGGCACGCGTTTCGCGCTGTTCGACACGCTCGGCGCGCGCTTTCGCAAGCCGATCGTCTTCGAGGCGATCGAGGCGTTCCTCGCGCTGGCCGAGCGGCGCGGGCTGAGTCCGGTGCAGCTCGCGCTCGGCTATGTGCGCGCGCGCCCGTTCGTCGGCGCGCAGATCATCGGCGCGACCACGTTGGCGCAGCTCGACGAGAACCTCGCGGCCGCGCAGTTCGAGCTCGATGCCGAGACGCGGGCCGAGATCGATGCGGTGCTGGTCCGCTACCCGAATCCGGCGAACTGAGCGACCGGCCGGAGCTATTCGTTTGGCTGCACCGCAACGCCGCCTCGTGGCCACCGGCGCCGCGCAGCGCATCCGCATCTACCTGCTTGCACTGTGGAAGCTGTTCCGCCACCCGGAGACGCCTCGGGCCGCACGCTGGGTCGCAATCGCGGTGATCGCCTATGCGGTCAGCCCGATCGATCTGATACCCGATTTCATCCCGGTGCTCGGTCAGCTCGACGACCTGATCCTGATCCCGCTCGGCATTGCGCTCGTGGTGCGCCTGACGCCGAAGCCGCTGTGGACTGCGCTGCTGCAGGAGGCGAAAGACTCGCCCGACCCGCTGCCGCGGCTGATCTGGGGCGCTGTCGCGGTGATCGCGTTCTGGCTCGTGTTGATTGGCCTGGCCTTCTGGGCCTGGCGCGTTTGGTGACTTGACCTGGCGAGGCGGCTACTTCCGCATCAGCGTGCTCTTGCCGAACAGGCTCTCGATCAGGTCGACCGCGACCTCGGCGGTCCGGTTGCGCACGTCGAGGGCGGGGTTCAGCTCCATTACGTCGAGCGAGGCGAGGGCGCCGCTGTCCGCGATCATCTCCATGCAGAGCTGCGCCTCGCGGTAGGTCGGGCCGCCCTTCACGGTGGTGCCGACGCCGGGCGCGATGTCGGCGTCGAGGAAGTCGACGTCGAAGCTGACGTGCAGATGCGTGTTGGCGTCGATCGTCGCGAGGGCGAGTTCCATCGTGTGGCGCATCCCCATCTCGTCGATGTAGCGCATGTCGAAGACCTCGAGACCGGCCTGATGGACCAGGCGCTTCTCGCCGGGATCGACACTGCGGATGCCGATCTGCCGGATCGACTTCGGGCTGATTGCAGGGACGTGGCCGCCGATCTCGATCAGCTCCTGCGGACCGTAGCCGCACAGGCA
>JBDSAB010000583.1:0-2880 GCA_039922395.1 Caldimonas sp. | reverse complement strand
GGCTCGGTGTGGCTGTTGTAGAGCCGGCGCGCGACCGTCGCATACAGCGTGTCGTTGACCAGCGTGCTCTTGCCCGAGCCGGACACGCCGGTCACGCAGGTGAACAGGCCGACAGGGATCTCGACCGTCACGCGCTGCAGGTTGTTGCCGCGCGCATTGACGAGCCGCAGTGTCTCGGCGCCAGCGGCCGGCCGGCGCCGCTCGCGCGGAATCGGAATGCGCAGCGCACCGGCCAGGTAGCGCCCGGTCAGCGAGGCCGGATTGGCGGCAACTTCGGCCGGCGTGCCTTCGGCCATGACCCGCCCGCCGTGCACACCGGCGCCCGGGCCCATGTCGATCACGTGGTCGGCGGCCCAGATCGCGTCCTCGTCGTGCTCGACGACCAGCACGCTGTTGCCGATGTCGCGCAGGTGGCGCAAGGTGCCGATCAGGCGCGCGTTGTCGCGCTGGTGCAGGCCGATCGACGGCTCGTCGAGCACGTACATCACGCCGGTCAGCCCGGAGCCGATCTGCGACGCGAGCCGGATCCGCTGCGCCTCGCCGCCCGACAGCGAATCGGCGCTGCGGTCGAGGCTCAGGTAGCTGAGGCCGACGTCGTTCAGGAAGCGCAGCCGCGAGCAGATCTCGCGCACGATCTTGTCGGCGATGCCGGCCTTCGCGCCGTGCAGCGTCAGGCCCTGGAAGTAGTCGAGGGCGGCCCGCAAGGTGAAATGCTCGACCCGGAAGATCGGCTCGCGCCGCTCGGCGCCGGCGCTGTCGACATCGACCAGGAACACGTGGCGGGCCTCCGGGCGCAGCCGCGTGCCGTGGCAGTCGGGGCAGGGCTTCGCGCTCTGGTAGCGCATCAGGTCTTCGCGTACCGCCGTCGAGTCGGTTTCGCGGTAGCGCCGCTCGAGGTTCGGCAGGATCCCTTCGAACGGGTGCTTGCGTTTCAGCCGCCGCTGCTTGCCGCGCGCGCCTTCGGCCTCGTAGATGAACGCAATCTCCTCGGCTCCGGAGCCGTGCAGCAGGACCTGGCGGATCGGCTCGGGCAGGTCCTCGAACGCCGCCTCGATGTCGAAGCCGTAGTGGCCGGCGACGCTTTCGAGCATCGAGAACGTGTAGGCGTTGCGCCGGTCCCAGCCTTTCACCGCACCGCCGGCGAGGCTCAGGCTCGGGAAGGCGACGACGCGATCGGCGTCGAACACCGTCGTGTGGCCGAGACCGTCGCAGGTCGGACACGCGCCGACCGGCGAATTGAACGAGAACAGGCGCGGCTCGAGCTCGGACAGCGAGTAGCTGCAGATCGGGCAGGCGAACTTGCTCGAGAACAGGTGTTCGCGTCCGCCGTCCATCTCGAACGCGATGGCGCGCCCGTCGGCGATGCGCAGCGCTGCCTCGAAGCTTTCGGCGAGGCGCTGGCGCAGTCCGGCCGGTGCACCGCTGCCCGCGACGGCCTCGGCGGCGGGCTGTGCGGAGAGCGGCGGCGCCGGCTGCACCTTGACGCGGTCGATGACGACGTCGATGTCGTGCTTCTCGACCTTCTTCAGCTTCGGCACGTCGGCCGCTTCATAAGCGGCGCCGTCGACCCGGAAGCGCACGTAGCCCTGCGCCTGCATGTCCTCGAACAGCTCGGCGAACTCGCCCTTGCGGTCACGGACGACCGGGGCCAGCACCATCAGGCGCGTCTCGGCCGGCAGCGCCAGGGTCGCGTCGACCATCTGGCTGACGCTCTGCGCCTGCAGTGGCAGGTCGTGGATCGGGCAGTACGGCGTGCCGGCGCGCGCGAACAACAGGCGCAGGTAGTCGTGGATCTCGGTCACGGTGCCGACCGTCGAGCGCGGGTTGTGCGAGGTCGACTTCTGCTCGATCGAGATCGCCGGCGACAGCCCTTCGATGACGTCGACGTCGGGCTTGTCCATCAGCTGCAGGAACTGCCGCGCGTACGCCGACAGGCTCTCGACGTAGCGGCGCTGGCCTTCGGCGTACAGCGTGTCGAACGCGAGGCTCGACTTGCCCGATCCCGACAGCCCGGTGATCACGACCAGGCGGTTGCGCGGGATGTCGAGGTCGATGTTCTTCAGGTTGTGGGTGCGCGCGCCGCGGACCCGGATCGTCGGTGTCTCGATGCCGCGCGGCGGCGCATCGGCGCCCGGCGCGCCGCCGATCTCGCTGCCAGGAAGCGGCGCAGCGTGAGGGTCGTCGGAGGCGGCGGACATCGGAACGGGCAAACCGAACATGATAGCGAGCCACGCTCTTTCGAGTGGGGCGGCCTGCAAGTCGCAGCTTGCGTGTCCGGGGCAACCGGAGTGCTTCGGCCGCGCCGAAAGAACACGTTCCGGCGCGCGAGGTCTAGGGCAGGCTTTCGCGCAACGTCGCGGCATCCACCGCCGACAGCGCGGCGCGCCAGCGGGGGCCGGGTGGATCGATCGGCGTCACTTCGAGCGCCCCGCCGAGCCGCAGCTCGGTGTGGCGGCGGCCTTCGCGCAGCAGCACCAGCGTGTGGAGCGGGCCGGTCGGGGCCGATGCCGCCGGCGCGGGATCGTCCGATTCGGGGGCCGGCTCCGGCAATTTGATGTCGGTCGACTGCGCGGCCAGCGCCGTATCGAGGCGCGCCAGCCATGACAGCAACGCCGGCGTCACCCGCTGCACGCGACGGCCGTCGGCACTCCAGGTCCAGCGGCCGGGCTCTGTGACGAGCGCTGCGCGCAGCGGCATGAGCGACGAGCGGGCCACCGGTCCGACCCGGCCCGATGACAGGGTGTCGGTCGAAGGGCGTGCCGCGTCGGCTCGCTCGGTCTTTCGAGCGGCGGCGGCGCCGGCAGCATCGGTCGACGCGGCGACGTCGCGGTCTGTCAGCGCCGGAGACGGGGCCGCCGCGATGATGGGCGATCGCGGAGG
>JBDSAB010000582.1:0-3073 GCA_039922395.1 Caldimonas sp. | reverse complement strand
TGCAGACGCGCGGGATCCTGCTCGACGGCAGCACGGAAGACGGCAAGCCGCGGCTGCTCCTGCAGATCTTCTCGCAGACGGTGCTCGGGCCGGTGTTCTTCGAGTTCATCCAGAGGAAGGGCGACGACGGCTTCGGCGAAGGCAACTTCAAGGCCCTCTTCCAGTCGATCGAGCGCGATCAGGTGCGGCGCGGCGTGCTGCATGCGCCGGCCTGACACGGTGAAGATCGAACGCAGCCAATACGATCGCGCTTGCGCGAAGGCCACCGGCGTGCGGGCCGACTTGCTCTGAAGGAAGACCGATGCTGAGACAGCTCAACGAGACAGGCAAGCACGGTCACACGACCGACCACGCGCCGGTGCCCAGTCGTCCCGACTGGACCATCGACCAGGGATGGGAAAAGTACACCGCTTCCGAGCACGCGGTCTGGAAGACGCTGTTCGAGCGGCAGAGCCGGCTGCTGCTCGGCCGCGCCTGCGACGACTTCGTCGCCGGCATGGGCAGCCTGCCGATCGGCCCGGACCAGATCCCGGACTTCCGCCGCCTCTCCGACATCCTGATGAAGCGCACCGGCTGGCAGGTCGTCGCCGTGCCGGGTCTCGTGCCCGACGACGTGTTCTTCGAGCACCTCGCGAACCGGCGCTTCCCGGCCGGCCACTTCATCCGTAAGCCGGACCAGCTCGACTACCTCGAGGAGCCGGACGTCTTCCACGACGTCTTCGGGCACGTCCCGCTGCTGATGCACCCGGCGATCGCCGACTACATCCAGGCCTACGGCGTCGGTGGCCTGCGCGCGCAGAAGCTCGGCATGCTCGACAAGCTGTCGCGGGTCTACTGGTACACGGTCGAGTTCGGCCTGATCCAGCAGAAGGACGGCCTGCGCATCTACGGCGCCGGCATCGCGTCGTCGGCGACCGAGACCGTCTTCGCGCTCGACGACCCGTCGCCGAACCGGCTCGACTTCCAGCTCGAACGGGTGATGCGCACGAAGTACCGGATCGACGACTTCCAGGAGACCTACTTCGTCATCGACAGCCTTGAGGAGCTGCTCGGCCTCGCGCACATCGACTTCGGCCCGGTCTACGACAACGTGAAGGATCAGGCCGATCTGGAGCCCGGCATCGTGCTGCCGTCCGACGGCATCGAGACCCGCGGCACCGGCCGCTATCAAGCAGCGCGTGGGGCCGGCGCAGCCGCATAAGGGCCGCGTCGCGCACCGTCTGGATCGCCGTCGCGGCGATCCCGGGGTGCGTCCTCTCGCAGCCTCAGCGGAAGACCGCGTTCCTCAGCCGGTTCGCGCAAACGAAGGCAAACCCGCGCAGGGTGGCAAGGGTCCACGCGCCGGGTGCATTGCGGCGCGGCGAGCCACCCGCGACGGGGCCGCGTCGGCCGGTCTGCACGAGCAGGCCGAAAGGGTTGGTGTCAGGCATCGAGAACTCCTGCTGCGACGCCGACCGCCGGTGACTTCACCCGCCACGCACAGCGCGGGTGCGCTGGGTGGAGGCGACTCGGCGGTCAAGCCTTCGCAACTCGAATTCATCGTGGCACCGTTCGATTGCCTGTGCCGGTGAGAGCCGACCCGAGTCGTGCATTCCTCGCCACTCGTCCTGAAAACATCGAACGGTCGAGGATGGTGTGTCGCCCACGTCTAGTTCTTGCGCCGCCGGCGCGCAACGAACCCGACGAGGCCGAGCCCCGCCAGCATCAGCGCGTAGGTCTCGGGCTCGGGGATCGGCGCCGCGTAGCCGACCAGATCGGCGGCAGTCGCGCGATAGGCGTGCAGCACGCCCGGGATCAGCTCGTAGCCGCTTGGGCTGAAGCCGGCGCCGACCGGCGCGCCGAGCGTGCCGTCGACGTTCACGACAACGCAGTTCGAGAAGCCGCCGATGTCGCACTGGATGCGGCTCGTCGTGCCGGGCTTGAAGTAGACGTCGTACTGGGTCGCGCTGCCGGCGATCTGCGACACCGAATAGTCGTTGTCGGTGCCGGCCAGCATCAAGAAGCTGCCGTCGGCGAGCTTCGGTCCGATCGCAAGCCCTTCCCACTTCTCCGGCACCGTGCCGCCGAGCGCGGCCAGCGTGTCCGCGCCGAGGTCCATGAACGGCGTCGCGACCTTGGTGACGGCCTTGCCGGTGAACGCGCCGCCGGTCAACTCGATGCCACTGATGTCGTCGGCCCCGGTCAGGTCGATCTTGAAGACCTTCTTGTTCTGCGGCGTCAGCTCGGACGCCGCACCGAGACCGCGGTTGTTGCGCTCGAGGACCAGGAACTCGTGGTCGTTGATCGCGACCAGCGCCGAGATGCCGCGGCCCTGGCTCGCGCCTTCCATGCGGTAGGCGTACTGGCCGACGGCCTGCCCGGTCGTGGTGTCGAACTTGACGATGCGCGCGATCGTGCCGTTGGCACCGCCCTCGTTGACCATCGCGCTCTGCAGCATCGCGAACACGAAGGCGCCGTTCGGACTGATCGCAAGGCCTTCGAAGCCACGGTTGATGCGCCGTCCGGCGCTGTTGGCATCGGGGTCGTAGTTGTAGACGCCGGGCGCTGTCGTCGGGCGGATGTTCTCGGGAATCGTGTAAGCGCGAACCAACTGGCCGCTGCGGGTGAATTCCATGACCGAGGCGCCGTACTCGTCCGAGACGATCAGGTTGCCGGTCTTGGGACTGACGACGATGCCTTCCGGATCGAACGCGCCGCCCAGCACGCTGGCCGCAGACGGCGCCTTGCCGTTCAGGGCCTGGCCGGCAGCGTCGGTGAACAGGACGGTCTGCTGGATCTGGAAGTTCGAGATCGCCCCGGTCGCGGCGTTGACGTCGATCGTGAAGCGCTGGACACGGGTCGCGTAGTCCAGCGTGCCGCCGCCCGGCCCGCGGTCCGACAGCGCCCACCACTCGGACCGGTTCGGGTCGTAGTAGATGTCGGAGAAGAAGCCGACCCGCCCCGTGTTGACCGCCGTGCCGCCGCTCAGGTCGAGCAAGGTGGCCGGCAGCGCAAGCCCGTTGACGAACGTCGGTGCGGCCGGCGCGGAAGTGGCGGCGAGCGCGGCGACAAGGGCGGAAACGACGCGGAAGGC
>JBDSAB010000581.1:0-2861 GCA_039922395.1 Caldimonas sp. | reverse complement strand
CCACGCTGCCCTCGCGTTCGCCGCGCTGCTCGCACTGCCGCTCGGCGCCGACGCACAGACCCGCAAGGACAGCGTCGTTCTCGGCATGGTCCTCGAGCCGACCGGCCTCGACCCGACGATCGCGCCCGCCGCGGCAATCGGCGAGGTCGTCCACTACAACGTGCTCGAGGGCCTGACCAAGGTCAACATGGACGGCACGATCGTGCCGCTGCTCGCCGAAAGCTGGTCGATCGATCCGGACGGCAAGGTCTACACCTTCAAGCTGAAGAAGGGCGTCAAGTACCAGGACGGCGAGGCCTTCGACTCGAGCGACGTCAAGTTCACGTTCGAGCGCGCGAAGGCCGCCGGCTCGACCAACAAGGCGAAGAAGGCGGTCTTCGACAACATGAGCCGGATCGAGACGCCCGATCCGCACACGGTACTCCTGGTGCTGAACCAGGCCGACGGCAACTTCCTGTTCCGGATGGGCGAGAACACCGCGGTGATCCTCGATCCGAAGAGCGCGCCGACGACGGCGTCGAAGCCGGTCGGCACCGGACCGTACAAGTTCGAGTCGTGGGCGAAGGGCTCGTCGCTGTCGCTGGTCAAGAGCGAGACGTTCCGCAATGCCGCGGCGGTCAAGCTCAGCAAGGTCACGTTCCGCTTCATCAACGATCCGTCGGCGCAGGTCGCGGCGCTGCTCGCCGGCGACATCGACGGCATGCCGCGCTTCGGCGCGCTCGAGAGCCTGAAGCAGCTGCAGAGCGACGCCCGCTTCACGGTGGCGCAAGGCGGCACCGAGGGCAAGACGATCGTCAGCATGAACAACAAGAAGAAGCCGTTCGACGACATCCGCGTGCGCCGCGCGATCGCAATGGCGATCGACCGCAAGGCGGTGATCGAGGGCGCGCAGGAGGGCTACGGCAAGCCGATCGGCAGCCACATGGTGCCGAGCGACGCCGGCTACGTCGACCTGACCGCGATGAACGCCTACGACCCGGAGAAGGCGAAGGCCCTGCTGAAGGAAGCCGGCGTCGCGACGCCGCTTAACATGACCCTGACGCTGCCGCCGCCGCAGTACGCGCGCAAGGGCGGCGAGATCGTCGCGGCGCAGCTCGCGAAGATCGGCATCAACGCGAAGATCGAGAACGTCGAATGGGCGCAGTGGCTGTCGGGGCCGTTCAAGGGCAACTTCGACCTGACGATCATCAGCCATGTCGAGCCGCTCGACTTCATCACCGTGTATGCCGACCCGAACTACTACATCGGCTACCAGTCGAAGCCCTTCAGCGAACTCATCACGGCCTACAACTCGACGGCGGACGCGAAGGGCCGCACCAAGCTGCTGGGCGATATCCAGCGCCAGCTCGCGACCGACTCGCCCGCGGTCTACATGTTCCAGCTCGCGCAGTTCGCGGTCGGCAACAAGCGGTTGAAGGGCCTGTGGAGCAGCTCGCCGGTCGCGGCGAACGACCTCGCCGCGCTGAGCTGGCAATAGGTCCGGCCCACCTGACGGCAACCGGTTACCTCCACCGCACACGCCCTAGCCGCCAATGGCCGACCTGCACACCCTGTCAGCGGCCGAGCTGCTTGACCTGTACCAGCGCAAGGCGATTTCGCCGGTCGATGCGACCCATGCGGTGCTCGACCACATCGCGCGCTGGGAGCCGCATCTGCATGCGACCTATGCGCTCGACGCCGAAGCCGCACTGGCGCAGGCCGAGGCCTCGCAATCGCGCTGGTTGAAGGGCGAGCCGGCCGGCCCGCTCGACGGCGTGCCGACGATGATCAAGGAGAACATTGCGACCGCTGGCGTGCCGGTGCCGCTCGGCACCGCTGCCACCGACTTGACGCCGGCCTCGCACGACGCACCGCCGGCGGCGCGCCTGCGCGAGTCGGGTGCGGTGATCCTCGGCAAGACCACGATGCCCGACTACGGGATGCTGTCGTCCGGCCTGTCGAGCTTCCATGCGCTGACGCGCAATCCGTGGGACTTGAGCCGCGGACCCGGCGGCAGCAGCTCGGGCGCCGGCGCCGGCGCGGCCGCCGGCTACGGGCCGCTGCATGTCGGCACCGACATCGGCGGATCGGTCCGCCTGCCGGCCGGCTGGTGCGGCATCTTCACGTTGAAGCCGAGCCTGGGCCGGATCCCGATCCATCCGCCGTATGCCGGCCGCGTCGCCGGCCCGATGACGCGCAGCGTCGAGGACGCGGCGCTGATGATGGCAGTGCTGAGCCGCCCCGACCGGCGCGACACGATGAGCCTGCCGGCCCAGCCGATCGCCTGGGAGAAGCTGGAGCGGTCGGTCGAGGGCCTGCGCATCGGTCTGCTGATGGACGCCGGCTGGGGCCTCGACGTCGAGCCCGACGTGCGGGCTGCGGTCGAGGCCGCGGTGCGCGCGTTCGAGGACGCCGGCGCGATCGTCGAGCCGCTCGAGCCGTTCACGACACGGGCGATGGCCGACGGCCTCGATGCGTTCTGGCGCATGCGCTCGTGGCTCGACATCTCGGCGCTGAGCGCAGACCGCCGCGACCGCGTGCTGCCCTTCATCGTCGAGTGGGCGCGCGGCGCCGAGGGCCTGTCCGGCGAGCGCGTGTTCCGCGGCTACAGCCAGATGGGCGCGATGCGCGATGCCGCGATTGCCGCCTGTGCACCGTTCGACGTCGTGCTGTCGCCGACCGCGCCGATGCCGGCCTTTGCCGCCGAACTGCCGTGTCCGACCAACGACCCGACCCGGCCGTTCGAGCACATCGCGTTCACGGTGCCGTACAACATGAGCGAGCAGCCGGCCGCGAGCATCAACTGCGGCTACACCGCCGACGGATTGCCGATCGGCCTGCAGATCGTCGGCCATCGGCATGACGACCTGACCGTGCTGCAG
>JBDSAB010000580.1:0-7559 GCA_039922395.1 Caldimonas sp. | reverse complement strand
TTGACCGAGGCCAGGTCGGAGCCCGCGCCGGGTTCCGAATAGCCCTGGCACCACCAGTCCGAACCGTCGAGGATGCGAGGCAGCCAGCGCGCCTTCTGTGCCTCGTTGCCGTACTTGATCAGCACCGGGCCCAGCATGCTGAGACCGAAGGGAACGATGCGCGGCGTGTGGGCCAGCGCGCACTCATGCTCGAAAATGAACTTCTGGGTCGCGCTCCAGCCCGGGCCGCCGTACTTCTCGGGCCAATGATTCGCGAGCCAGCCGCGTTCGTTGAGGATCGCGTGCCATTGCTCCATGTCGGCCTTGGTCAGATGCTTGCCGCTGCTCATCTTGTCGGACAGACGCTGCGGCAGCTTGTCGGCCAGGAAGCGCCGCACCTCGGCGCGGAAGGCCTCTTCTTCGGGGGTGAATGTCAGGTCCATCGGGCCACTCCTTCAGTAGATTTCGAATCAGGCAGGCGGCATCCATGCCGCATTCATGCGATGGCCTTGCTCGCCCGCAGGTCCTGGATCGCCCCTGCGTCGTAGCCTGCCTCGTGCAGGATCTCGTCGCTGTGCTGGCCGACCGAGGGCGCCAGGCGCGGCTTGACTTTCTCGGCGCCGGACACGAAGAACGGGCTGTCCAGACTCAGCATGGCGCCACCCTCGAACGGAACGCAGAAGCCGTTGGCCAGCGACTGCCGGTCGGCGACGATGTCCTCGGCAACCGCGACGACCTCGAAGACGATTCCGCTCGCGCCCAGCAGCGTCCGCCAGTCGGAGTGATCGCGCGTCGCGAATGCCTGGTCCAGGATCGCGATCAACGCAGCCGAGTGGGCAAACCTGCCGGACTGCTGCGCGAAACGCTCATCGCTCGTCAGGTCTTCCCGGCCGAGACACCGCGCGAGAACCGGCCACTGCCGCTCTTCGTTGAGAATCGTCAGGTTCAGCCAGCGCTGGTCGCGACAACGGTAATAGGTGGAAAGGGCATTGAACCCTTGTTCGCGCGGCGGCCGCGGCGTGAATGTCGCGCCACACAGCGCCGCCTGGGTCTGAAAGCCGTTCGCCCACAGCCCGTTTGCCATCAGCGAGGAGCCGACCTGCATGCCCTTTCCGGTGCGCTCACGCTCGTAGAGCGCGGTCACGATCGCACCGAACAACGCGACGCCCGACGGGAAGTCGCCCATTCCGGGGGGCGGCCGAACCGGGGGCGCATCGGCCTCGGTACGGATCAAATCCATCAGTCCGGAGCGCGCCCAGTAAGCCGTCAGATCGAAGCCGGGCTTGCTGGCTTCGTCGCCGCGCTCGCCGTAACCGGTGAAGGAGGCGTAGACCAGGCGTTTGTTGAGCGCGGCGAGGGCGTCGTAGCCGATCGCCAGACGCTGCCGCACGGCGAGCGGATAGTTGGTGATGAAAACATCCGCCTGACTGACGAGCCGATGAAGGACGGCCTGCGCTTCGAGTTTTGACAGGTCGAGCGCCAGGCCGCGCTTGTTGCGGTTGCAGAGCAGCCAGCTGTAGTTGTGCTCGCTCTTGGGTGTGCCCGGTAGCTTGGGGATGTTGCGCGAGGGATCGCCACTGCCGGGGGGCTCGATCTTGATGACGTCGGCGCCGAAGTCGGATAGCACAGTCGCCGCCGCAGGCGCCGCGATGAAGCTGCCGCAGTCGATCACCTTGAGGCCTTCGAAGATCTTTTTCATGGACTTTTCTCCTCTATCCGTATGCGGCGGCTGCGATGTCGTCCGACGTCATCGCACGCCAGTGCGAGATCCGCTGGGGCGATCGAGCCCGGTCGTCTTCGGACGACATGCCCATGGTCGCGGCCTGCGGCCCGAGCTCCATGGACATGGTCTTCGTCAGCCCGACGACCCCGCGCAATCCGCGAGGGCCGCAGCGTGGTTCTGCAGTGCGATGTTCACGACGGGGTTCCTGCATCCGGCGCAGGCGACGAGGCGAGCGCGCGAATGAGTGCAATCTGCTTTTCGTCGCGTTCTCTTTCGAGTTGCTCGAAAGGCGTCGCCGCGAACGACGCATTGGCCTGCTCGATGACGGTGTTCTGCAGCGCCTCATCCATGCTGACCGGAGACTGAAGCTTCCATGAGGCCCCCATCCCGGGGCCAAATTGCTTGAAAAACGTCTCAAAGCCGCCCGGCCCCCCGCCAAGATGAAAGGAACGGAACGGGCCGTTGACGGCCCAGCGCAAGCCGATCGAACTGGTGACGATGTCGTCCAGTTCGTCAACGGTCACCACGCCTTGCTGTACCAGGTAGCAGGATTCGCGGAAGATGGCCCGCTGCAGCCGATTGGCCACGAAACCCTGAATCTCCTTGCGGAGCACGCGTGGAACTTTGCCCAAAGCCTCGTAGAACGCCACCGCCTGCTTGACCGCGAGCGGGTCCGTGCGCTCCCCTGGCACGACTTCCACCAACGGAATGAGGTGCGGCGGATTGAACGGATGGCCGATCAGCATGCGGCTTGCATCCTGCATGTTGCGGGCCTGCTCGGTTGCGGTCCTGGCCGAACTCGAGGACAGCAGCAAGGCCTTGGGCGAAACGGTCCGCCCAACGCGGGCCCACAAGTCCTGCTTGAACTCGATACGCTCGGGGCCGTTTTCCTGGACCAGATCGGCGCCCTCGACGGCGCGCTCGAGGTCCGCCTCGAAACGAAGATGCCTGGCGAGGTCATCGGTGGGCAATCCGAGCGCGCGCAACGTCGGCGCAATTTTTCGCAGGTCGTCGTTCACGACGGTCTGGATATCGGGCCGCGGGTCGTTGACCACGACCTTCAGACCATGGGCGAGGAACAACGCCGCCCAAGACGAGCCGATCACGCCGGCACCGATGACCGTCACGTTCTGGAACTGGCTCAGCGTGGCCAGCTTGTTATCGTGATTCGAAGGCATCGCAGCTGCTCCCGGTTGCATCAGCGTGAAGCCGAGTTGTTCGACCCGGCGAGATAGTCGTGGATGAGCTTGGGAGGCGTCAACGTGAGGTCCGTCAGGATATGGCTCGCCGAAACGATCTCCCTGACGGGGAAGTCCGCCAGCGGCGCTAGCGCGTGCTCGAACAATTGCAGACGCGCTGGGCCGGTCCAGGCACCTTTGACCGTGATGTTGGAGATTTGCGTGCGCAACAGTTCGCAGATCCTCGGCCGGCCTTCGTAGCTCCAAAGGATCTTCAACATGAAGATCGGGACGCAGATCTCGCTCTTCGCCTGCTCCAGGTCGAACGGCTTGTGCTTGTAGCCCATCGTCGCCGTGGCCACTCGCAGCGAGCCGTAGTCGAGCGTGCCGACCAGGGTGTCCGAGTCGGTGTAGAGCTTCGGGGCGCCGAGCTTTTTCGGGTAGGCGCTGACCTCGCGGCCGGCCGCCATGGCCGGCAGGTTGTCGAGGTACATCGCATGGAGGTACTCGCCCTTCTCCTGGCCCATCCGGACCATGATCGCCTGGCCGCATTCGGTATAGGAACCGAGGCCCGTGGTGTCGGGCATCTTCATAACTTCGAAGCGCACCAGCGGATCGTCAATCTCGAGCGGCTCCGGAACGAGGGCACGCAGGGCGTCGATGTCCGTTCGGTAGGTGATGTTCAGGTACTCGCGGTTGGTGAACCGGTAGGGCCCTCTCGGGAAAGCCCCCGAACCGAGCGGCGTCGTGAATTCCTTGAGTACGTCTTCGGCCTTCATTCTTGTCTCCAAGCTGTTCAACTAACGTCTGCGCACAAGCGCCGCAGACCTGCGCAACCGCGCCCGGTCAACTCAGTCGCGGCGCCTTCTTCATGTCCTCAATGTCTCGTTATCCAGGGCGGGTGGTTCCTGCTCGTCCGTCGTGAGTCGTTTTGCGGCGCTCACGGTCTTTGCGGCGGGCTTGCCGCCGGCCGATTTGCGACCCGTGCTGCGAGTCTTGCCGAGGGTCTTGGCGGTGGCCATCTGGCTTCCTTTCATCGAGTGAATGGCGGGCCGTGTCGTCACGGGTAGGCACCAAGACTTGAATCAATCGTTGCATTTCGACCCTGCGATGCCTCTGCCGCTTCGCGATTCGCCATTGCGGCGGGCAATCATTTCGCAATGCGGCCAGCAACGGAAGGTGCGCTCAGACCACACTGCGGGTTACTTTCGGACAACGCGACTGAGTGATCGACTGGGACCTGCGCGCCGGCCTCGCGTTGCTGTTGGTCACGAATCGACCCAACCGGCCAGACCTGAGGCCACCCACTAAATAGGTGGGGATAGCCCCGATTCCGCAGCGCGCGCGCCTGGGCCTACTCTCTAAGCTACTGAGAAATCGCGTGTTCGGGGTCGGCCGATGCCTCATGATTTCCAGTCGGCGGGGTGAAAGGAGGCACTCGCGCGAGCGATCTTGCGTCGCGCGACGCCTCCGCGACCCTTAGCGGGCAGGCAACCCAGGGCAAACCGGCCACAGGACCTCAGGATCGTGTACCGCGCGCCACCCAGCTTCGAGCATCGGATCTATCCGACCCACAGCGCTGCGGCGATCGTTAGCGTTCTCGCCGAGTACGGCGTCCCTGCGGCGGAAGCCCTGTTGGGCAGCAGCATCGCGGAAAGTCAGCTTCTCGACCCGTTGGCCCGAATTTCGTATCGGCAAACACTGACCGTGTTTCGGAACGCGCTTCGACTGGCGCCAGACCCTGCGTTTGCGCTCCTCGCGGGTCAGCGAATGCATTTCACCGCGTTTGGCATCTACGGCTAAGCTCTCATGAGCAGTCCGACACACGCCGCTGCCGCCGACCTTGCAGTGAGGTACTGGCGCGCCATGGGCCCCGTCGCCGACCTTGAGTTCTTTCAAGCCGATAGCGTCGCCATCTGGTCCTGTACGCCCATTTTTTTGCAGGATCCGACAGGGGATCTTTACCGCACTGCGGTGGAATTCGACATCGCCGCCAAAAGACGGTGTACACAGATCTGGTCGGGCCTTCGTTCAGGTTCTCCGGCGCGCGCGTCGCCTATGCTGCTCCGGCGCATGCACTCCTGTACGAGTCGATTCTGCAGTGCCCGGTTCTCTTCAGCCAGGCAAGAAATGAACTGAGGTTCGACACCATCCGGATGAAGGATCCAATGGCCCATGCGAACCCGATCACCAACGCCATGGCCCGCGACATTTGTGAGCAGGGCTTGGCGGAGGTGACCAGGAGCGGTGGGGTTGCATTGGACATTCACCGCATCCTGGTCGAGCGCCCGGGGCGATTCCGGGACATCGACGCGATGGCGATCGAATTGGGCGTGAACGAGCGAACCCTGCGCCGCAAATTGGACGCAGAGAACACGTCTTACAGGCAGATACTCGCTGACGTGCGCCAGCGCCTGGCCATCGAGTACCTACGCAAGACCCAATTGACCAACGAGGAAATCGCGACCCAGCTGGGTTACAGCGACGCCGCCAACTTCCGGCACGCGTTCATGCGCTGGACACAGAAGCACCCATCCGATTTCCGCGTCGAGTGAGATCGTGCCACTCACCGACCCAGCGCAATCCGCTCACAGACCTTCGACCCCATGCACCGCCCACCACCCAGCTTGGAACATCGAATCTATCCGACCCACAGAGTCGCCGCGATCGTTGCTGTTCTGGCCCAGGACGGCATCCCCGCTGCGCAATCCCTGAGCGGCAGCGGCATCGCGGAAAGTCGGCTTCTCGCTCCAGCGACCCGAATCTCGTATCGGCAAATGCTGACGGTCATTCGGAACGCGCTTCGACTGTCGCCAGACCCTGCGTTTGCGCTGCGTGCGGGTCAGCGAATGCATTTGACCGCGTACGGTGTTTTCGGCTACGCACTCCTGAGCAGCCCGACACACGCAGCTTCAGTCGACCTTGCCGCAAAGTATTACCGGGTCATGGGGCCCGTCACTGATCTTGAATTCATTCAAGAGGACAACACCGCCATCTGCGTCTACGAGCCCATTCTTTCTCACGATCACACAGACGATCTCTACCGCTTTGCGATGGAATTTCACTTCGCGAGCCAAGTGACTGTGTATGGGGATCTGTATGGGCCGTCGTTCAGATTCTCCGGCGCGCGCGCGGCCTATGCTGCTCCTGCGCATGCGCGCTCATACAAGACGGTACTGAAGTGCCCGGTTCTCTTCAACCAGGCAAGAAATGAACTGCGGTTCGACGCCATCCGGATGAAGGATCCGATGGTCTATGCAAACCCAATCACCAATGCCATGGTCAGCGACATGTGTGAGCAAAGTCTGGCGGAGGTGATCAGGGGCGGCGGGGTTGCATCGGACATTCACCGCATCCTCGTCGAGCACCCAGGGCGTTTCCCGGACATCGACGCGATGGCGGTCGAGTTGTCCATGAACGAGCGGACGCTGCGCCGGAAGCTGGACGCAGAGAACACGTCCTACCGTCAGGTCCTCGCTGACATACGCATGCGCCTGGCCATAGAGTATCTGCGCAAGACCCCCATGACCAACGAAGAAATCGCGGCCCGCCTGGGTTACAGCGACGCGGCCAACTTCCGGCACGCGTTCACGCGCTGGACACACAAGCACCCATCCGATTTCCGCGTCAAGTGAGATCGTGCGGCCGCGGCCGAGCGCCGCAGCGTTGCCGGTCTTGTGCGCCGCCTACATGGACAGGAACCCGCGGGCGGGAGCCCTCCTGCGACCCCACCGGGGGCGTGCTGGCGACCACACAGTCGATCCTCCTTGTCCGAAAGTAACCCTCGAACTGGATCAATCGAACCTTCCACGGCCCACGGGGTGTCCGCTACTCTGCGCTCAGTTGATTTCTGAGAAGAGACTGACATGCTATCTCGCGCGGGCAGGGTGGGGCCACCGTCAAAGCTGCTTTGGGCGCGCGAAGTGGTGGCCTTGGCTGAACTCGGCGCCTTCTTTGCAGCGGTGCCGTGGTGGCGCCTAACGTCGCGCGGTGACGGACACCCTGTATTGGTGTTGCCGGGCTTGGCCCAGAGCGATTTGTCAACCCGACCCATGCGAAGTTTCCTCGCCGATCGCGGCTACATCGCCTGCCCCTGGGGTCTGGGGCGCAACAGCGGGAGCTCACGTCTGCTCGACGAACACCTGCTTGCACGTCTTCATGCCCTCCACGAGCAGAATGTCCGCAAGGTCAGCATCGTCGGCTGGAGCATGGGTGGTCTCTTTGCACGGGCTCTTGCGCGCAGGGCTCCAACCGCGGTGCGGCAGGTCATCACCCTGGGCAGCCCGTTCACGAGCGACCCCAAGGCTTCGAATGCCTGGCGGCTGTATGAGGCCATGAGCGGTGATTGCGCAGGCGACCCGTCGATCGCAGAACGATTCCAGGCGCAGTTGTCCGTGCCGACCACCTCGATCTACAGCCGCCGTGACGGAATCGTCGCTTGGCAGTGCTGCCTGAACGAGGCAGGCCCGCAAGTGGAGAACATCGAAGTCTCTTCCAGTCACTGCGGCTTGGGCCACCATCCGGCGGTGCTGTATGCCGTCGCCGACCGGCTGGCGCAGCCCGAAGATCAGTGGCAACCCTTCAACCCGAAGGGCCATGCGCGGGGGTTGTTCCCCACCCGCAAGGCGAACGCCGAAGCCCATCATGGGGCGTCGTCGCATGCGGGTTCGATGCCCAAG
>JBDSAB010000579.1:0-3449 GCA_039922395.1 Caldimonas sp. | reverse complement strand
TCGATCGGCCGGCCGATCGCGACCAGGTCGGTCGGATAGTCGAACAGCGCCTTGTAGCGCTGGTTCCACGCCACCAGATTCAGGTTGTCGTCGACGACGCTGATCCCCTGCGGCAGGTTCTCGAGCGCGGTGCGGAGCAACTCGCGCGTGAAGAGGATCGCGTGCGAGGTCTCGTCGAGCAGCCGGACCACGTCCTCCGGGCGCATGTTGCGGCCACGCAGGGTCGTGCTGAGGACGAGACGGGCGCTCGACGCGCCGATGACGCCGGCGAGCGCATGCTCGACCAGGCGTGCGAACTGCGGTGACACCTGATCGCTCGAGTTCAAGATGCTGCCGTCCGGCGGGCTGCACGACTGCAGCAGTTCCGAGGCGCGCGCGCTGCCGAGGAAGCGATGCGCCAACTCCTGCAGGTCACCGACCGTGGCCAGCGAGTTCGGCAGCTCCACGGTCGCTGCCGCCGGCGTGCGGTGGATGTTCAAGAAGTTTGCCGCCTGCAGCGAGTCGCGCAGGCCGGGCTTGCGCAGCACCGAAAGGCCGACATAGCAGGCGACGTTGGCGAGCAGGCTCCAGACCACGCCGTGGGTGAGCGGGTCGGACATCGGCAGGCCGAACAGTGCTTGCGGACGCAGCCAGTCAAGTCCCAACAAGCCGTCGGTGATCAGCGAATTGCCCCAGGCCGTTGTCTTGACCATCGCCGGCAACAGCAGCGTGTAGGCCCACAGGACTGCGCCCGAGGCGAGTCCGGCCGCGGCGCCGACATGGCTGCCGCCTTTCCAGATGACGCCGCCGAACAGGCTGGGGGCGAACTGCGCAACCGCCGCAAACGACAGCAGCCCGATCTCGGTCAGCGTGCCCTTGCCGGTGAACGACACGTAGTACAGGTAGGCCAGCGAGATGATGATGACGACCGACACGCGGCGGACCAGCTGCACCACGCGCGGGATCGGCATGCCGGCGACCCGGCCGAAGCCGCGCGAGCGCACCAGCACCGGCATCACCAGCTCGTTCGAGATCATCGTCGCGAGTGCGATCGCCTCGACGATCACCATCCCGGTCGCCGCGGAGAAGCCGCCGATGTACGCGGCCAGGCCCAGCCAGGGTTGGCCGAGCGAGAGCGGCAGCGCGAGCACGAAGGTGTCGGGCGACAGCGATCCGTCGGCAAAATGGACCCGGCCGGCTTCGGCAATCGGCACCACGAACAGGCTCACCAGCAGCAGGTAGAGCGGAAAGACGAAGCGGGCCGTCTTCAGTTCGCGCTCCGACGCGTTCTCGACCACGGCGATGTGGAACTGGCGCGGCAGGCAGACGATCGCGAACGCGGCCAGCAGCGTCTGGGTCAGGAAGTTCGCGGTCAGCGGGTTGCCGGTGGCGCCGAGCGAGAAGGCCTGCGACCACTCGACCGCTTCGACCTTCGGCCCGTACAGCACGAAGATCGCAAACGTGCCGACCGCGATGAAGGCGATCAGCTTGACGAGCGACTCGAAGGCGACGGCGAGCACCATGCCATGGTGGTTCTCGGTGGCGCTCAGCTCGCGCGTGCCGAAGAGGATCGCGAACGCCGCCATCACGGCGGCCACCAGCAGGGTGGTGCCCGAGCCGTCGGGCGAGGTCGCGCTGGCGCCCGTCATCACGTCGAAGCCGAACGACACCGCCTTCAGCTGCAGCGCGATGTAGGGAACGATGCCGAGCGTCGCGATCACCGCGACCATCGACGGCACGACCTGATGCCGACCATAGCGGGCGCCGATGAAGTCGGCCACCGAGGTGATGTTGTTGCCCTTCGAGATGCGGATGATCTTCGTGAGCAACGGAAAGCCGAACAGGAAGACGAAGACCGGACCGAGGTAGATCGGCAGGAAGTCCCAGCCGCTGCTCGAGGCCCGGCCGACCGCGCCGTAGAACGTCCAAGAGGTGCAGTAGATGCACAGCGCGAGGCAGTAGACCAGTGCGTTGCGCGGCACGCGAGCGCCGCCTTTCGCGCGCATGTCGCCGACATACGCGAGCGCGAACAGCACGCCGACGTAGCCGACCGAGATCGCGAGCAGGGTCGCCTGCGAGATCATCGATCAGGCGCGGTGCTTCCGCGCTGCCATCTTCGCGACCAGGTTGTCGGCGACGCCCGGGCGGCTGTACGGACAGACCGCAATGCAGATGGCGCAACCCATCGACTCGTTGAAGTACGGCAGGCACTTGTCGAAGTCGACGTACCACTTGACCGCGCCGCGCACGACCTGCTTGGTCTCGAAGATCGCGTCCGGCGGGCAGGCATCGACGCAGACCCGGCAACGGGTGCAGAAGTCGTCCGCGCCGAAGACATCCGGCGAGCCCGGCTGCAGCGGCACGTCGGTCAGCACGCTGGCGAGGCGGAAGCTCGCGCCGAGGCGGCGATGGATCAGCGAGCCGTGCTTGCCGAGCTCGCCGAAGCCGCATTCGATCGCCGGCGGAATGAGCGTGACCGGACCGGCCATCGGGCCGCCGTGCGGGACCGCGTCGTGGCCCGCGCTGCGCAGCACCGACGCCACGGCCTTCGCGGCACGGTTGCCGCGTGCGTATTGGCGGATCACCTCGGCGGCGGCCGAGTCTTCCGGCGCGAGACGAATCTCCTCGTAATCGTGGGCGACGCCGAGCATCACGATCCAGCGCTGCGTCACCGCGTAGCCGTGGAACACCCACTCGGGCCGCAGCGCCGCGATGCCGACGATGTCGGCGCCGTGCTCGAGCGCGGTCTTCGAGACGAGGTCGGTCCACTCGTCCGCCGACCGCTGCTGCGGGTCGGCGGCGAGCGGCGCGAGCGGCGCGTCGATGATGACCTGGCGTTCCTGGCGCGCGGCGGTGAGCTTCGCGTTGTCGCGGCTCTGCGCATAGAACCACTGCTGCAACGGCGCGTGCGGAGCCGGCACCTGGGTGTGCCAGTAGACCGGCCGCGGCCGGTCGACATCCGCTTCGCCGAGGCCGTTGACGGCGTTGCCGGAAACGTCCGGCCACAGCGCCATCTGCGCTGCACTGGGGGTGAAGCCCGATCTACGAGTCATCGCGCGAGAGAGGAGTCATGAGGGGTTTGCCGGGAACAGGCTGGCGGGGATGCGGGCGTTCCGGTTCAGCGGCTCTGGCGTCGAAAGCGACTCGGCGAGAGCCCGACCCGCGCCGAGAACGAGGTGCTGAAATGCGACTGGTCGCTGAAGCCGCAGGCCAGCGCGACCTCGGCGATCGACAGCTTGCCGTGGCGGATCAGCGCCTTCGCGCGCTCGATTCGCAGACCGAGCACGAACTGGTACGGCGAAGATCCGAAGGTCTTCTTGAAGACGCGCTGGAAGTGCTGCGGGCTGAAGTCGACCAGCCGCGCCAGATCGTCGAGCCCGATGTCGCGCGCCAGGTTGTCTTCGATGTATCGGTAGACCTTTGCGCGCGTCGGCGACGAGAACGTGCCCGGCGACCGGCGCGGCTCTGCC
>JBDSAB010000578.1:0-4862 GCA_039922395.1 Caldimonas sp. | reverse complement strand
CCAGGTACAGCGCGCCCGAGACCAGCGCAACGACCGGATTCAGGAACGTCACCGACATCGCCCGCACCGGGCCGATGCGCCGCAACAGGCGGAAGTACAGCAGGAAGCCGAGTCCTGAGCTGGCGACGCCGAGAAAGGCCAGCTCAGCCCAGGCGCGCGCACCCGGGTTCTCGGCCGGCCATGTCGCCGCCGCGAACGGCGCGAGGAACAGGCTGGCGGCGGTCAGGCTGCCGACCGTCATCACCATCACGTCGACCGAGCGCAGGTGCTTGCGTGCGTAATGGGCGCCGAGCCCCCACGACAGCGAGGTGCAAAGGACGGCGAGCACCGCGAGCAGGCCGCTGTTCGACTTGAACGATCCGCTGCCCCACATCAGCACCGCGACGCCGACGAAGCCGATGCAGAGTCCCCAGGCGCGCGAGCGGCCCATGCGCTCCTTCAGCAGGAAATGAGCGATCAGCGCCGCGAAGAGCGGTGCCGTCGCATTGAGGACCGCGATCAGGCCAGCCGTGAGGTGCAGCGACGCGTAGCCGAGCAGCATGAAGGGCAGGGCGGTGTACGGGATACCCAGCATCAGCAGCTGGCGTGGATGGGCGAGCAGCTCGGGAATGCCGCCGCGCAGCACCATGATCGGCAGCAGGATCAGCGCCGCCAGGCCGAGGCGCAGGGCGACCAGCGGCGCCGGACCGAAGGCGGGCACCGCGGCTCGCGTGAAGAGGTAGGCGGCTCCCCACAGCAAGCTCAGCAAGAGCAGTTCGACAACGTCCCGGGAGCGCACGCGGCGCAGCTTATCGGATCGCTGCTCGCGGACCGGGTCGCTCCCGCGTTGGTCCTGGGCATCGGGCCTCGCCGAGCGCGTATAACCTGCGCTGGGGCGAGGACAGGCCCCGTACACCGATCGGCAGGACCCCATGGCCAGCTCATTCCTCGTCGACCCGCTGCAGTTGTGGCGCGACGCCGTCACCAAGCTCGAAGGCGAAGTCAATTCGCTGGCGACCGGCAGCTCGAAGAACGAACAGATCGTCAGTGCGCTGCACCAGTTCTCGAGCGTCACGCTCGGCATGGAGCAGCTGCTCGAGAAGGTGATCGGCGGCTACCTGCGGCGGGCGAACCTGCCGAGCCGCAAGGAAGTGCTCGAGCTCGCCGAATCGCTGCGGCGCATCGAGGACAAGGTCGACCGCCTGTTGCCGGCCGACGCCGTCATCGCCGCGGGTCCGCCGCGTCCACCGCGGACTCGCCAGCCGATGGCCGCGGTGCCGATCGAAAGGCCGGCCCCGGCCGCAGAGACGGCGACTGCAACTACGCGGCCCACTTCGCCTTCCTCAGCTTCCACCCAAGCGGCGGCTACGACCAAGGACACGGCTCCTTCAAAATTGCCGGTTCCCGCGCGAGCGCCAGCTCGCACGAAAACGCCGCCACGGACCAAGGCGCCGACTCCCGCTGCCCCGGCGAAGCGCCCGGTTTCACGCCGAAAGGGAGGCTGAGCGATGGCCGAGTCGACGACCGCCAAGCGCGCCGAGAAGGCGCCGGACCCGGCGCTGACCGAACGCCTGCGCCTCGAGGTCGAGCGCGCGTTCCAGCGCAGCATGAAGGCGATCGAGCTGCTCGGCGCGCCGCCGCCGACCGTCGGGCGGACGCCGAAGACCGTGCTGCGCCGGCGCGGCACGATGGAGCTGGTCCACTACCACGCGACCGCCGACGAGATCTACCGGGTGCCGATCCTGTTCGTGATGGCGCCGACCAACAAGGCCTACATCCTCGACCTCGCGCCGGGGCAGAGCCTGATCGAGTTCCTGCTCGGCCGCGGCTACGACGTCTACCTGATCGACTGGAACGCGCCCAACGACGACGAGCGCGACCTGAAGCTCGACAACTACGTGCTCGACTTCATCCCCGAGTGCATCCGGCGCGTCCAGCAGGACTCGGGCGAGCAGGAGGTGACCCTGATCGGCTACTGCGCCGGCGGCATGCTGTCGTCGATGTACCAGTCGCTCCATCCGGACGGCCCGGTCAAGAACCTGGTCTGCTTCACGACGCCGGTCGACTTCTCGAAGATGGAGGTGTTCCGCTCGCTCTCGGACTCGCGCCATTTCGACGTCGACAAGTTCGTCGACAGCGTCGGCATCGTGCCGGCCGACTTCGTCGTCGCCGGCTTCGACTCGCTGCGCCCGGCGAGCCGCATCGCCGGCCAGATGCGCCTGTGGGACAACCTCTGGAACGACCAGTTCGTCAAGGGCTACCGGATGATGGAGCGCTGGGGCAATGAGACCTTGCCGCTGCCCGGCGGCTACTTCCGCCAGACCACCCACGAGCTGATGCGCAAGAACGCGTTCCACGAGGGCGCGCTGAAGATCGGCGGCCGGCTGGTCGACCTCGGCAAGATCACCGTGCCGTTCCTGCACATCGCCGCGCAATACGACCACATCGTCCCGCCCGCATGCAGCGCGCCGCTGGTGCCGCGCGTCGGTTCGAAGGACAAGAGCGAGATCACGCTGCCCGGCGGCCACGTGAGCATCGCGGCAGGACCGAACGCGGTGAAGCGCATGTGGCCGGCGCTCGATGCATGGCTGGAGGCACGTTCGACATGAGCGAGACGACGCGAAGCTATCCCCGGCAGGTCGAGTGCGGCGGCTCGCCTGTCGAGGTCGCACGGATGACGGCCGCCGACCGTGACGCGCTGGTCGCGTTCGTCGCGACCTTGCCGCCCCACGACCTGCTGTTCCTGCCGCGCGACATCAGCCATCCGAAGGTCGTCGACGCCTGGATCCGCGCGCTCGACAGCGGCGAGCTGGCCAGCCTGGTCGCGCGCGACGGCAACACCATGGTCGGCTGCACCGCGATCTTCACCGACGAGCTGAGCTGGTCGCGGCACGTCGGCGAGCTGCGCGTGCTGGTCTCGCCGGCATGGCGCGGCAAGGGCCTCGGCCGGGTGCTGATCCAGGAGTGCTTCGCGCAGTCGCTCGAGCTCGGGCTGAAGAAGCTGGTCGCGCAGATGACGACCGACCAGCGCGGCGCGATCGCGCTCTTCGAGGAGCTCGGCTTTCGCGCGGAGGCGCTGCTGTCGCGCCATGTCGCCGACCGCAGCGGCACCTTGCACGACCTCGTGCTGCTCAGCCACGACGTCGCGGCGGTCGAGGCGCGCAACGATGCGTACGGCCTGACCGATGCGCTGGGCGGCTAGATGGCGGCTCTCCAGCGCGGGTCGACCCGGGGGTCGTGACGACGATCGATCGCTGGTTCGCGAAGCGATAGAGGCACCCGGCGCGACCGCTGCAAACCAGCGCCTCTTGGCGGTAGCCGGGCGGGTTGGGCGAGAAGATTCAGGTCGCTCGCCGACGCTCTTGCTCATCGCTCGCGGCGGCCGTGCACGACTCTTGCATCGGCTTGCGCCGCCACCCTGACACCGCGTTGCAAGCGGCCCAAGCGCCTGCTTCGACGACATCACCGCAAACACCCATGCCCGACGCCAAGACCCGTTCGACGACCAAGCCGCGCGCCGCGACCGCGCGTTCGAACGCAGCGCAAGAGGCGGCTGCCGAGAAGAACCGTCCGCTGGTCGACGACATCCGCCTGCTCGGCCGCATCCTCGGTGACGTGATCCGCGACCAGGAGGGCAAGGCCGCATTCGAGCTGGTCGAGCGGGTGCGCCAACTCTCGGTCGCGTACCGCCTGAAGAGCGACGCCACCGCCGGCCGTGCGCTCGACCGGCTGCTGAAGAACCTGTCGGGCGACCAGACCGTCAGCGTGATCCGGGCGTTCAGCTACTTCTCGCACCTCGCCAACATCGCCGAGGACCGCCACCACGTGCGCCGCCGCGACCACCACGAACGCCAGGGTCACCTGCAGGAAGGCTCGCTGGGGATGACGCTCGAGCGGCTGGCACGCGCCGGCATCCGCGCCGCCGACATCGCGAAGACGCTGGCCGCCGCCTACATCTCGCCGGTGCTGACCGCGCACCCGACCGAAGTGCAGCGCAAGAGCATCCTCGACGCCGAACGCACGATCGCCGAGCTGATCGAGCAGCGCGACGCGCTCGCCAGCGAGCGCGAGTGCGCCGAGAACGAGGCGCTGATCCGGGCGCGCGTCACCCAGATCTGGCAGACGCGGATGCTGCGCACGGCCAAGCTGACCGTCGTCGACGAGATCGAGAACGCGCTCAGCTACTACCGCTCGACCTTCCTGCGGCAGATCCCGCGGATGTACCGCGAACTCGAGGATGCGCTGCCCGGCCACGCGATCGCGCCGTTCTTCCGCATGGGCAACTGGATCGGCGGCGACCGCGACGGCAATCCGTTCGTCACGGCCGAGACGCTGCAGGTGGCGCTGGCGCGGCAGGCCGAGACGGTGCTGCGCTTCTACCTGACCGAAGTGCACGCACTCGGCGCCGAACTGTCGATCTCGTCGAGCCTCGCACCGGTGACGAGCGCGATGGCGGCGCTGGCCGCCAGCTCGCCCGATCACGGCGTGCACCGCGCCGACGAGCCGTACCGGCGCGCGTTGATCGGCATGTACGCGCGACTGGCGGCGACGCTCGAGCGCTTCACCGGCACCGAGGCGCTGCGCCACGCGGTCGCGCCGCAGAACCCGTACGAGAGTGCGGCGCAGTTCGGCGCCGACCTCGCCGTGATCGACGCCTCTCTCGCCGCGCACCACGCGCAGGCGCTGGCGCGGCCGCGCCTGCAGCCGCTGATGCGCGCGGTGCAGGTGTTCGGCTTTCACCTCGCGACGGTCGACCTGCGACAAAGCTCCGACAAGCACGAGGCGGTGGTCGCCGAACTGCTGCGCATCGCCCGCGTCGAGCCCGACTACGGCGCGCTGCCGGAAGCGGCGCGCCGCACGCTGCTGCTGCAGCAGCTCGACGA
>JBDSAB010000577.1:0-3514 GCA_039922395.1 Caldimonas sp. | reverse complement strand
CTCGTCGAGGCCGAGCGCGCGCAGGCCGCCGCCGACCCGGCGCGCGGCAGCGGCTGACGCCGATCAGTGGCCGGTGACCTGCCCGCGGATCTCGCCGCCCGGGTTGGCGGCGGTGTGCAGATTGGCGTACCAGCGGCCGGCGACCACGTCGGCCATCTGCGCTTCGGTCAAGGTCGCGTTCCCTTCGATCGGGCTCGCCAGGCTGCCGCTGAACGGCAGCGCGACGCCGGCATTCGCGCCGGCCGCGGCCGGTCCGTGGAAGTGACCGGCCGTGACCGGGCCCGACACGCCGCTGTACGTGATGGTCCAGCGCAGCGCGCGGGTTTCCTTGTTGAGGGTCGTGACGACGGTGCCCGCGCCGGGACCCGGCTTCGGTGGCACTTCCTGCGCGCCCGACATCTGGTTCGTCGCGCTGCTCGTCTTCGACATCGGCATCATGCCGCAGCCGGCGACCGCCAGAGTGGCACCCAGCAACGCAGTGCCGAGCAGGTTTCGGGTCGTGATCATCGGAGTCTCCTGAGGGTTGGAATGAGGCTGCACATCCGGCCGAAGCGGCGCAGCCGCCGCTCGATCGGATGCTTGACCCATCATAGGTCGAGCCCGGCGCGATGGGTTCCAATGACCGCATGAATCTGAAGCAGATCTGGAGCGTCGGGCGCCAGGCCGTCGCCGCCTGGTCGGACGACTACGCACCGAGCATGGGCGCAGCGCTCGCCTACTACACGCTGTTCTCGATCGCGCCGCTGCTGCTGATCGCGATCTCGATCGCCGGGCTGGTCTTCGGCGAAGACGCGGCCCGGGGGCAGGTCTACGGTGAACTGCAAGAGCTGATGGGCGATCAGGGTGCCGCGGCCGTCGAGGCGCTGCTGAAGAACGTCAATCGACCGACCCAGGGCGTCGTCGCATCGGTCCTCGGCGTCGTCGCGCTGCTGGTCGGCGCGATGTCGGTGTTCGGCGAATTGCAGAACGCACTCGACCGGATCTGGCGTGCGCCGACGCCGCCGGGCGGATCGGGCCTGCTGCAGTTGCTGCGCGGACGGTTGCTGTCGTTCGGCATGGTGTTCGGCATCGGCTTCTTGGTCCTCGTCTCGCTGCTGCTGAGCGCCGCGCTCGCCGCGCTCGGCAAGTGGTGGGCGCCGATGTTCGGCGGCTGGTCGGTGTTGGCGAGCGTGGTCGACCTGGTGCTCGGCTTCGCGGTCGTGACTGCCGGCTTCGCGCTGATCTACAAGGTCGTGCCGCGGGTCCGGATCGAGTGGCGCGACGTCTGGGTCGGCGCGGCGGTGACCGCGCTGCTGTTTGCGCTCGGTCGCTTCGCGATCGGCTTCTACCTCGGCCGCGCGACGTTCGCGTCGGGGTTCGGCGCTGCCGCATCGATCGTCGTGCTGCTGGTCTGGATGTATTACTCGGCGCAGATCTTCCTGCTCGGCGCCGAGTTCACCTGGATCTATGCGCATGCGTTCGGATCCCGGAGCGCGGCGGGCCGCACCGCCGGCGCAGCGATCCCGCCGACCCGCTCGACGGCCGAGGCGTTGCAGACGCTGGCGACATCGCGCGCCGCGCTTGCTGCGGCGCTGTCGAGCCGAAAGGCGAAGCGGTCGTGAAGAAGGCGACCAAGGTCAGCGAGACCCCGGCGACGCGCTTCCTGCGCGGCCACGGCGTCGGGTACACCGAGCATGTCTACGACTACGTCGATCACGGCGGCACGGCCGAGTCGGCGCGCCAGCTCGGCGTTGCCGAGCACGAAGTCATCAAGACGCTGGTCATGCAGACGGATCACGGTGACCCGTTCATCGTGCTGATGCACGGCGACCGCAACGTCGTGACGCGCGAGCTGGCGCGCGCGATCGGCGTCAAGTCGGTGCAGCCGTGCACGCCTGCCGACGCCCAGCGTCACACGGGATACCTGGTCGGCGGAACCTCCCCGTTCGGGACCCGCAAACCGCTGCCGGTCTATGTCGAGGCGAGCGTGCTCGAGCTGCCGCGGGTGCTGATCAACGGCGGCCGGCGCGGCTACCTGGTCGGCATCGCGCCCGGCGTGCTCGGCACGCTGCTCGGCGCCACGCCGGTGCGCTGCGCGTCGTGACGGGCCTCAGCGCAGGGGCAGAATAGGCGCCGAAAGCCGCCTTGCGATGACCGTCCTCTATCCCTACATCGCCGCGCTCGCCGCCTACCTGATCGGCTCGATCTCGTTCGCCGTTGTCGTCAGCCGGGCGATGGGGCTGAAGGATCCGCGGACCTACGGCTCGCACAACCCGGGCGCGACCAACGTGCTGCGTTCGGGCAGCAAGGTCGCCGCGATCCTGACCCTGCTGCTCGATGCGTTGAAGGGCTTCGTTCCTGTCGTGCTGGTGCAGGTTTTCGGCGATCGCTTCGGGCTCGGCGAAGGGACCGTCGCAATGGTCGCGCTGGCGGCGTTCCTCGGTCATCTGTGGCCGGTCTTCTTTCGCTTTCAGGGCGGCAAGGGCGTCGCGACGGCGGCCGGCGTGCTGCTCGGCATCAATCCGTGGCTCGGGCTGGCGACCTTGCTCACGTGGCTGATCATCGCGGCCTTCTTCCGCTATTCGTCGCTCGCATCGATCGTCAGCGCGGTGTTCGCGCCGTTCTACCAGCTGCTGATCTGGGGCGGCGGGCCGACGGCGATCGCAATCACGGTGATGGGTCTGCTGCTGATCTGGCGGCATACCGGCAATATCCGCAAGCTGCTCGAAGGCACCGAAAGCAAGCTGGGGCAGAAGGCGCCGGCCGTTGCTGCGCCGGCTCATGCGGCCCACCCGTCGCCCGGGCCGGCGGCACGACACCACGGCCACCAGCGCGACCATCGCAAAGGAGCGAAATCATGACGCACGGTCTGCGCCGTTTTCACGTCGGCGATCGCCTGTCGGAGATGACCATCTTCAACGGCACCGTTTACCTGGCCGGCCAGGTCGCGGCCGACCCGACCGAAGACATTCGCGGCCAGACGCGACAGGTGCTCGCCGCGATCGACAAGCTGCTGGCCGAGGCCGGCACCGACAACGCGCACATCCTGATGGCGCAGATCTTCCTGCCCGATCTGGCCGACTTCGCCGCGATGAACGAGATCTGGGAAGACTGGGTCGCGCCCGGCGATGCACCGCCGCGCGCGACGGTCTCGGCACGGCTCGCGAAGCCGGAGTGGAAGATCGAGATCGTCGTGACCGCGGCGATCTGACGGATCGTCAGGCCGGCAGACGCCGGCGAGTGCCATGGCGGAGGGGCGTCGGCGACGCCATCGCCAAGCCTCTGTTCGCGCGAGCCGAGGTGCTGTTCAGGGCGCCGCTGTGGTGGCGTTGATGCGGAACGCGCGCTTTCGTCAGTAGGCGAGGCCCATCGCCGTGCGCACGTCGCGCATCGTCGTGCGCGCGATCGTGCGGGCGCGCTCGGTCCCGACCTCGACGATCCAGTGCACCTGCTTCGGGTTCGACAGGTACTGCTCGGCGCGCTCCCGCCACGGCTGCTGCTCGCGCTGGATCGCCTCGATGACCGGCTGCTTGCA
>JBDSAB010000576.1:0-26083 GCA_039922395.1 Caldimonas sp. | reverse complement strand
CCGCAACCGGCAAGGTCAAGTCACAAGGTGTACGCAGAGTTCGAAGGGGATCAAAGTGCCACCACGGACAGGCAACAGGCAACGGTCGCGTCGCGCAAACGAAAAAGGGAACCGCAACGGTTCCCTTTGAGCGGCCGCTAGGATAGGTTCTCCACGACATGGCTTCAGCGGCGGATGTGCGACCTGGCGAACGGATGGTCTTCCAAGATGGGGCGATAAGATCAACCGACGCGCTGTCGCGCTCATGTCGGGTCCCACGATGACGGTCGGCACGTTCTGCAACGCAGTGTGATGCAGCGCCTCTTCAACGAGTTCGTGACGCTGTTCGTCGTGCTCGATCCGTTCAGCACGCTGCCGGTCTTCCTTGCGCTGACCGGCGGTCTCGACGCGGCGCAGGCACGGCGCCTTGCGGTGCGAGCCGTGCTCATCGCCGGTGCGGTGCTGCTGTTCTTCGTCATCGCCGGACAAGCGCTGCTGCAGGCGATGGGCATTCCGCTCAGCTCGTTTCAGCTCGCCGGTTCGGTGGTGCTGTTCCTGATCGGCCTGAAGATGATCTTCGGCGAACTGCACCAGGCGGGGGACGCGAGCGCACCAGAGGCGGACCACGACCCCGCGGTGTTTCCGCTCGCGATCCCGAGCATCGCCGGGCCGGGCACGATGCTCACGGTCGTGCTGCTGACCGATCACACGCATCACAGCATCGTCGATCAGATCGAGACGGTGGTCGAGATCGCCGTCGTGCTGCTGCTGACCCTGGGCGTCCTGTTCGCGGCGCGGGTGGTCGTGCGTCTCGTCGGCAGGTCGGGCGTCAGCGTGATCGGACGCGTCATGGGCCTCGTGCTCGCGAGCCTCGCCGTGCACAACGCCGTGCTTGCGATGCAGGCACTGCAGCTGGTGCCACGCACTTGAACGACTCGAAATCACGCTTGCCCCAGAGACCGTTCACGCGTGTCGCGACACCGCTTCGTTGCGGGCTGTCGGCGTGATTTACAAGTGGAGGTGCCGTGCATTCCGTGTGCCTCGACAAGCTCACGGCTAAGTGCCTGACACCGCGCGCATATCTGCCGTTGCGATTGAACTGGCACGGTCCCTGCACAGCTCGCCAGTTCGC
Organism: Caldimonas sp.; assembly: GCA_039922395.1. Classification (GTDB taxonomy): domain Bacteria; phylum Pseudomonadota; class Gammaproteobacteria; order Burkholderiales; family Burkholderiaceae_C; genus Schlegelella_A. The sequence goes on along the minus strand of JBDSAB010000576.1, from coordinate 24,972 downwards.
TGGTGCACGCCGCTGACCTTCGAGAACGGCCTCACCGTTTGAACATCAGCAGGCGATCCGAAGCGGCCATCTGAAGTTCTGTGAGCAGTTGTATCTGCGGCATCGAGTCCGCGTTCATGAGGAGAAAAGTTTGAAGCGCTTGCATCGTTTTCGTCCATCTCGCCTGACCAGCCTTCTGCTGGCCGGTTTCGCGGCGGCCCCGGCCTACTCGATCACGACATACCCGGGCGATCCCGGCGTGATCGGCGACCCGGCAAGCTGGCGCACGCCCGAGTTCATGCGCAGCTACGGGCTGCGCGCGATGGGTGCCGAGTTCGCCTACGCGGCCGGCTACAGCGGCGAGGCCGTGCGCATCGGCCTCGTCGATTCAGGCTTCTACTTTGCCCATCCCGACCTGCCGGCATCGCGCTTCACCCCGGTCACCGTCGGCGCCGTGTCGGGCACCTGGAACCAGACCTACAACGACAGCCACGGCACGTCGGTGTCCGGCCTGGTGGGCGGCGCACGCGACGGCAACCCCGTCACCAACTTCCACGGCGTGGCGTTCGGTGCGTCGGTCTACATGGGCAACACGCTGAAGGGGGACGGCGCGCTGTTCGGCATCCCGCAGGCGACGCAGACCGTGGGGCAGACGATCGACCAGGACTACATCGCCAACACCTATCGCGCGGTGGCAGCCGTGCCGGGCGTGCGCATCGTCGGCACCAGCTGGGGCAGCCAGCCCACCACCGAGCAGTACCAGACGCTGCTGCCGACGACGGGGACCAACCTCACCGGCCGCGCCGGTGCGCTCGGCACCTGGGCCTACCTGACGCGCGGCGATACCTGGTTCTCCGGCGCGCTCGACGCCTGGAAATCCGGCGCGGCGATCAACTTCAGCGCGGGCAACACCGGCTACGTCAACGCCAGCCCGCGCGCCGGGGCCGCCTACTTCCGACCCGAGCTCGAATCGCGCTGGACCGCGGTCACCGGCATCCAGCAGACGTTCAACCTGAACGGCACCACCGTCGGCACGACGTACAACCCGGACGGCAGCGTCAACATCCCGGGGGTCCAGCTCTACAACCAGTGCGGCTACGCCAAGTGGTCGTGCGTGGCAGCGCCGTCGGTCGGCACGTTCTCGAGCAACGTCACCACGCCGGGCGGCGTGCCCACCGCCGGCACCGGCGGGTTTAGCGGCACCTCGGCCGCGCAACCGCACGCGACCGCAGCGCTCGGCCTGATCATGGAGCGCTTCTCGTACATGACCAACGAGCAGGCGATCTCGGTCATGCGCACCACCGCGCTGCAGAACGCGACCATCAACGATGCGGCCGGCGTGCAGATCATCAATCCCACCGCCGGGCAATTGGTGCAGGTCCCCGACGACCGCAACGGCTGGGGCACCGTCAGCCTGCGCTGGGCGATGAACGGCCCGGGCCAGTTCACCGGCAACTTCGCCGTCAACACGCAGGGACAGAACGACGTCTGGTCGAACAACATTTCCGATGTCGCGATCCGCGCCCGCAAGGCCGAGGACCAGGCCGAAGCCGCGGCATGGAGCGCGCGCAAGATCGAGAAGGGGTGGAACGTCACACCGCCGCCTCCCCCGCCGCCGGTGCCGACCACGGCCGCTGCCCAGCAGGCGTACTACGCCAGCGCTGCCGTCAACGACTACACCGAATACAGCGTCGGTGTGGCGCGCGAGGCGGCGCGCGACGCGCGCGTCTACAACGGCAGCCTGACCAAGAGCGGCGCCGGCACGCTGGTGCTGAGCGGCCTGAACAGCTACACCGGCGGCACCGAGCTGAAAGGCGGCGAGCTGGTGGCGCGTTCGGCCACCGCGTTCGGTACCGGCAACGTCACGGTCACCGGAGGTCGCCTCGGCGGCAGCACGACCATCTTCGGCAACCTGCTGAACTCGGGCGGCATCATCGGTCCCGGCGAAGGCAACGCCTTCGGCACGCTCAGCGTGCTCGGCAGCTTCACCCAGCTCAGCGGCAGCCTGCTGGACTTCGACCTCGGCATCGGCGCGGGCGACCTGCTCGACCTGGCCGGCACCGGCCTGTTCGGCGGGGGGGTCGACGTCAGCTTCGCTTCCGGGCTGGGCATCGGGGCATACACGCTGATTTCGGCCCACAACTACAGCGGCCGCTTCAACTCGCTGACCGTCACCGGGCTGGCCAACGGCCTGACGGCGAATCTGCTGTATTCAGCCGAAGGCGTGCAGATCAACGTCGCCGCGATCCCGGAGCCCGAGACCTACGCAATGCTGTTGGCCGGATTGATGGCGGTGGGCTGGGTCGCACGCCGCCGACGCTCGGCCGAGTCGCAAGGGGCGTGAGGACGGCGTCGCGGAGCCGCCTTCGAGGTTCCGCGGCAAGACGCAGCGGCGGGCGGCCGCAGTCGAAGGCGCGCCTGTCTCAAGAGAGGCCGGTGGCCACGGCCGCCGGCCAGCTCGCGCCTTGCCGCGCCGAGGCGACCTGCCGCAGCGTCGCGCCCGGGTCCGCCGCCTGCGTGGCCCGACGCCCAGAGGCCGACATCCCGCGGATCGCCGCGAGCACGTGCGGGTCGACGCTGGCCGACGGAAACGCCGGGCTGTCGAGCAGGTCGTCGAGGAACGTGAAGCCGAACAGGCAGTGGGCGATGCGCCCGCGCGCATGAGCTGCCTCGCTGCCGGACGTCGGCTCCAACGCCAGCTCGCTCCACAACGTGAGCAGTCCGAACCAGACGAAGGTCGCATGCACCAGCGAATGCAGCGGCAGGCGGGCGCCTGACCACGGCGAGCGGAAGGTCGGCGTCTCGGCGAGGTCGCAGAAGTTGCCGCGCGCCTGCTCGGTGCGGTACAGCAGTTGATGGATCGATTCGTGCGTGACCGCCTCGATCGCCACCAGCGCCGCTTCAGCCGGCTCGTGCAGATTGGTCAGCAGGCAGCAGCCGACGTGGGCGCGGTGCGACGCCGAACCGCCGGCAGCGTTCTCGCTGGCGCGAACGAGAACGCGCTGGAGCTGCCCGTTGACGAGTCGGAGCGCGGCCGGCACCCGATGCGCCATCGTCTGCGCGGCTTCATCGAGCACCGAGACGATGCGCGGGCGCACCGCGTCGGCATAACGGGCCGCGGGTGCTGCCGTGTCATAGGGCACATCGGGCCAGCGCTCGGCTGAATCGAAGTCGGTGACGAAGCGGAACCGGTCGTCATCGGCCCCCCGTTTCGAGCCCGGGTCGACCGCAGCCGCGGCCGGCCCCGCGCCGAAGCGCATCTCACGGATGACGGCGTCCACGCCACTTTGGGATGTCATTGCTCAGACCTTGCTTGACGAGTTCGGGATAGAGGGCATGTCCGCCGCTCAGCACCGGCACAGGAAAGCTGCTGTAGAGGACAGGCGCTCCCTGGCCTAGGAAGAAGGCGTGCTCGAGGATGCGGATCGACGAGACCGCGGCGAGCGCGCGTGCCACATCCACCATCGCCTGCTGCTGCGTTGGCGTCATCGTCGGCGGTGGGTTTGGAAAGAACATCAGCTCGCCGATCTGCGTCAGGTGGACCAAGCGTCCTTCCGGCATCACATAGTCGAGCCGCGCGGTAGCTGGCAGCCGCGCCGTCAGCGCATCTTCGAGCGGCTTGCCGAGGCTGTAAGGCGTGTAGCGGTCGACCGCAAACACGGTACCGTGCAAGGCGCGCGGCAGCGACGGCGCCGAATGCTCGGGCACCCGCAGGCCCGGCACCAGCCGCGGCAGGTCTTCCCACTGGTCGAGCAACGAGCCGTAGCAGCCGATGATCGACGTGGCCGTGGGGAGCGACGACGCATAGCCGAACCGGCCGAGCTCTTCGTGGAGCCGGCTCCACAAGGCCTGTCGAGCGATCAGGTCGGTGGCCGACGCATCGCCCGCATCAAGCCGATCGCTCAACGGCAGCCGGTTGATCACCGCGGTGTGCTGCGGCACGATGCGCCGGCCGGCAACGGTCCAGACGTCGCCGAACTCCACGCCGTCGATCAGCTGTCGGGACGAGAGGGCCATCAACGGCCAGCCAAGCTTCGATCGGCCATCGACGAGCGCGCGGCTGACCGCATCGTTCGGATCGCCGACCAGCAACAGCACGAGGTGCGGCTCGAAATCGGCGGTGGGACGCGGGGCGATCATGAAGGTTCTTTGCGAGCGGGCCGGCCGGCACCGCGGACAGAAGACTCAGCCTATTCGATCACACGATGGGCCCGCATCAACATCCGGGGTGCAATTGAATGCGGAGCGCTCTTGCCGTTCGCCGATGCGCTGAATCGAGTCGGCGATTTTCGCCCAGGCCGAGTGGGACCTGCGGTGGCGAGTCGCGCAAGATCGGCGGGTGAACCTGCGCTCCAGCTTGCGGTGCCGCGCTTCGGTCGGCACGGTCGACGAGCTGCCGCATGACCGTGCGAGGCGTCGGCTGCTCTGCGCCCTGACCGGCGCACCGTTCGCCGCACACGGACAGACAACCAAACGGTCCTGCCGTGCAATCCGGCACTTCGGTGGGTTTCGGTTGACTTGCGCAATCGAGAGCGCCTCATGAAGTTCGCCGATCTGTCGATGACGTGTGGCAGACATTCCTGCCCCTCGCTGCCCGACCATGAAGCACGCATCGATCAACACACTGGTTGCAGTCCTGCTGATGGCCACAGCGAGCACGGTCAAGGCCGACGACGGGCAGCCGCTTGCGAACGGCAATGTGAGCCAGCCAGCGCAACGTGCACGCGGCCAGTTCGCAACGGCCGGCCATGTTCTTCGCGGAACGGCAACGCCTTCGGTTGCCGGAGAACGTCGCCGCAACGCGCTGAACGTCCACCGCGTGCGGGACGCCGGCCACTTGCCAGGCCGCACGTCGCACTCCGCATACGGCCAGCGTTGGAAGTGGTCGGCGAACCAGGTGCCGGAGACACTCGTCACGCCGTTGTGAGACGTCGCCATTCAGGGGCCGCTTCTCAGCAGAGGCGCTTCCCTGCCCTCGCGGCCGCGCACTTGGGTTTGGCGTTGAGAGCGGCGAACAGCGACGTCGCTTTGGAACTTCTTGGAGCCTGTCGGCGCAACCCCGCGGCCTAGGGCCGGCTCGCACTGTCCGCCAACCGCCCAAGGTACGCCCGTACCCGCTTGGCGTTGGTGCCGAAGTCGCTGCCGCCGACACGCGACAGCGAGCGCACGTCGACCACGCTGCCCTGGGCTTGCGGCGCGATGCGAACCACCACGTCATCCTTGAAGCCGAACAGCAACGTGGTGTCGGTGGCTTCGATGCGCAGGGCCTCGGGCGCGGCGGCGACGACGTCCCAGCCCATCTGCTGCGCAGCCTGCAGCGCACGCTCGAACGCCACCTGCGGCGCCAACGGCAAGGTCAGCGGGCCGATGTCGGGGTAGCCCTTGCGCTGTTCAGCGGCTGTGCCGGGCGGATAGGCCACCGCATTGCGCGCGCCCTTGCGCAACGGCAGCACGGCTTCGAACGTGGGCGGATTGGCGGTGTCGGTGCTGATGTCGTGGATCTTGGGCAGTTGCCGGGCTTGCCAGTACATGAACAGCGGCGGCGCCACCACCATCACATTGACCAGCAACGCCAGCGCCGTGACGCCACGCCCGCGCGCAGGGACCGGCGCCGAGACCGACAACAGCATCGCCACCACGGCAGCCACGGCGCCGCCGATCGCCACCATCGCAGCCCAGCGCATCGTCTGCAACGACGCGCCGAGCGGCAGCACTTCGGTGCGGTACGCCGGCCCCGCCAACAGCGCGGCGACAGCACACAAGACGCCGACGACCAGCGCGACGCGGCCCAGCGCGGTGCCGACGCGCGCAGGTCGGCTGCCGACAGACGACACCGTGGCGTTCATAACGGTGCCTAAGCGGTGACGCGTGGCGGCGCAGCGTCATCTCCGACCGGCGTGGCGAGGAGCTCGTCCAGTTGGGCGAACTGCTCGGGCATGCCACCTTCCATTCCGGCGATGGAAGCGTCGAGCGCTTCTTTCGACGGATAGCGTTCGTGCAAGACGAGCAGCGTCTTGCCGCCCTTGTCCTCGAAGGTCACCGTGGTGACGGCACCCTCGTCACTTTCTTCATTGGTCCAGACGAGGCGCGAGGGCGGTGTCACCTCGATGTACTTTCCGAAAAACACCATGGGCCGTGACGCCTGCGGGTGGCCGAACTCGAAACGGTATTTGCCACCGACGCGAACATCTGCGTCGCAGGCAACCAGCGACATGCCGCTCGACTTCGGCGCCCACCACTGCATGAGCAGCTCGGGCCGGGTCCATGCCTCGAACACGATCCGCGCCGGGCCGTCGAACGTTCGCGTGATGACCAGCTCGCGCTCGGACTTCCGTTCCACCGTCGTGCGGTTCTTCGTGAGCCCAGGCTCATCGTCTCTTCTTGCGTCCATCGATCTGCTCCTTCCGTTTCAGTTCCTCGACGACCCGGTCCAGCTCGTCGAAGCGGGCGGCCCAGAGCTGGTGGTATCGCTCGATCCACGCGGCTTCTTCCTCCAGTCGGCGCGAGCCGAGCTTGCAGGTGCGCACGCGACCGACCTTCTCGGTGATGACGAGCCCCGCCTGCTCCAGCACGCCGACATGCTTCTTCATGCCCGTCAGGGTCATGTGGAACCGCTCGGCAAGGTCCGTGATCGAAGCGTCCGCACCCCCGAGCTGCTCCAGGACGCCGCGTCGCGTGGCATCCGACAGCGCGGCAAACGAGGCATTGAAGCGGGCCTGGCTATACTGAACCATAGAGTTCAGTATACGCGCAACGTGGATGCTGCGGGCCGACCGCAGCACCGCATTCGACCGTTCAGTGAACTGACGAAAGCCGACGTCTCGCGGCTGCGTTGCGCCGCCGTGCGATGACCCCGACGGCACCGAGGCCTGCCAGCATCGGTGCGCAGGGTCCCGGCGTTCGGGCTGCCACCCGTGCTGCTGGCGAAGAGAGGCGCTTTCTGCTTTTCCTGCGGCAACTACCAGCTCACCTCGCGCTCGGGCGTGGCGCCGATCTTGTGGATCGAGAGATCCGCGCCTTCATGCTCCTCCTCAGGTGTCATGCGCAGCGGCGTGATGAGGCGCACCACGCCGTAGACCAGGAAGCCGCCGACCAGCGCCCACGCGATGCCGGCCAGCGTGCCGAGCACCTGCGCACCGAAGCCGACTCCGCCCAGTCCACCCAGCGCCGGCAGACCGAAGATGCCGCAGGCGATGCCGCCCCACGCGCCGCACAGGCCGTGCAGCGGCCAGACACCGAGCACGTCATCGATGCGCCAGCGGTTCTGGGTCAGCGTGAAGAGGAGGACGAAGATGGCGCCGGCGACACCGCCGGTGACGAGCGCGCCGATCGGATGCATGACATCCGAGCCCGCGCAGACGGCGACCAGCCCCGCGAGCGGGCCGTTGTACGCAAAGCCCGGGTCGTTGCGACCGAGCAGCACCGCCACCAGCGTGCCGCCGACCATCGCCATCAGCGAGTTGACGGCGACCAGGCCCGAGATCTTGTCGATCGTCTGCGCGCTCATGACATTGAAGCCGAACCAGCCGACCGTGAGGACCCAGGCACCGAGCGCCAGGAAGGGAATGCTCGACGGCGGGTGCGCACTGATCACGCCGTCCTTGCGGTATCGGTTGCTGCGCGGGCCGAGCAACAGCACTGCGGCGAGGCCGATCCAGCCGCCCATCGTGTGCACCACGACGCTGCCGGCGAAGTCATGGAACTCGTAACCGGCAAGTCCCTTGATCCAGCTCTGAAAGCCGAAGCCGCCGCCCCAGACGGCACCCTCGAAGACCGGGTAGACGAGACCGACAACCAGCGCGGTCGCCGCGACCTGCGGACCGAAGCGCGCACGCTCGGCGATGCCGCCCGAGACGATGGCCGGGATCGCCGCCGCGAACGTCAGCAGAAAGAAGAACTTGACCAGCTCGTAGCCGTTCTTCTGCGCCAGGCTCGTTGCATCGCCGAAGAAGCCGACGCCATAGGCAATCGCATAGCCGACGAAGAAGTACGCAAGCGTCGACACGGCAAAGTCGACCAGGATCTTGACGAGCGCATTGACCTGGTTCTTCTTGCGGACCGTGCCGAGCTCGAGAAACGCGAAGCCCGAATGCATCGCGAGCACCATGATGGCGCCCAACAGGATGAACAGGGTGTCCGTGCCATGCTTGACCTGGTCCATGTGCCCCCTCGCGCTGCTTGTTGTATGTCGGACGGAACGCGCTCAGTGCAGCACCGCCCGTGGCCCGCAGGATAAGGCCGGCTCCGTCACGGGTGGCGCCGTCCTGGTCAACTTCCACGGCGGAGCACCCGCTCGAGATCGACCGGACCGCATCCTTTCGCGCGGCTCGAACGTCCTGACAGGAGCGGGCGCATCGCCCGCGTCTTCCTGAAAGGATGCAGTCGTGAAACACATGGTGAGCTACAAGGTGAAGGCCGACCGGGTCGCCGAGAACGAACGTGCGGCCGCAGCGGTCTACGAGGCGCTTCGCACCGCGCGGCCGGCGGGGCTACGCTACGCCACATTCCGGCTCGGCGATGGCGTGAGCTTCATTCACATCGTCTCGCACGAAGAGGTTGACGGCGCCAACGCGCTGACGGCCCTGCCCGCCTTCAAGGCGTTCACGGCCGGCGTGAGGGAGCGCTGCGTCGAGCCGCCGCAGCGCGTCGAGATGACGGAGATCGGGTCGTATGGATTCTTCGAGGACTGAACGGGCCGCGGCGACGCACGACGCCGGCCCGAGCGAGATCATCGGCGTGCTCGAGCAGGGGCGACGCCAGTTCCTCGCCCTCGTCTCCCACATCCGGCCCGAGCTGCTGCGCTACTGCGCCCGCATGACGGGCTCGGTCGCTGACGGCGAGGACGTTGTCCAGGAGACACTCGCGCGCGCCTGCTACGAGCTGTCGCAGATGCCGGAGCTGCCGCCCCTCCGGCCGTGGCTCTTTCGCATCGCGCACAACCGGGCGATCGACCACTGGCGCCACGAACAGCATCGCCGCAACGACCCGCTCGAGGCTGCCGACCATCTTGCTGCCGAATCCGAACTCGAGCCCGAGCACGCGCTCGCCCGCACCCAGGCGGTGCGCGCGGCGATCGCCTGCTTCCTCGATCTGGCACCGGCGCAGCGCGGCTGCGTCATCCTGAAAGACGTGCTCGATCATTCGATCGACGAGATCGCGGCCGAGCTGAGCCTGAGCGTGCCCGCCGTGAAGGCCGCGCTGCATCGCGGCCGCACCGCACTGCGCCGGCTGACCGAGGCGCAGAGCGTGACACCCGGCGCTCGCGCCAGCTCGGCTGCGCTGAAGCAGTACGCGCGCTTTTTCAATGCTCATGACTGGGACGCCGTGCGTTCGCTGCTGGCCGACGACGTGCGCCTCGATCTGGTCTCGCAACGCAAGGCCTCGGGCCGGCGCGACGTCGGCATCTACTTCAGCAACTACGGGCGCTCGACCGGCTGGCATCTCGCGCCGGCCTGGTTCGACGGCAACGAAGTGCTGGCCGTGCTGCCCGATGCGGGAAGCGTCACCCCCCGCTACTTCATCGAGCTGACATGGGCCGGCGACCGCGTCGTGTCGATCCGGGACTTCCGCTACGTTCCCTACATCGCGCAAGAAGGCGCATTTCAATTCGAGGCCACGACATGAACACCGAGCTGCTGTATCTGCTGCTGACTGCCGTTCTCACCGGTTTGCTGTGGGTCCCGGTGGTGATCGGCTACGTCACGTCGCGCGGCCTCCTGACTGCCGAGACCTACAAGGTGGCACCGACCTCGCCGTTGCCTGAATGGGTCAACCGGGCCAACCGTGCGCACGCCAACGCGGTCGAGAACTTCGCGCCGTTCGCGGCTGTCGTGCTGGTCGGCCAGGCTGCGGGCCTGCACAGCGCGACCACCGCGGCATGCGCAGCGGTTTATTTCTACGCACGACTGGCGCACGCTGTCGTGCACATCAGCGGGACCGGCCTGCTGATGGCGCGCACGGTGCTGTTTTCGATCGCCTGGGCGGCGTTCCTTGTCTACGCGGTCGCGCTGCTGCGGCACGCCTTCTGACGGCCGAAGGCGAATCTTCGGGCAGGCGGCGTCACAGCGTGCCGCGTGCCCACGGACCGGTGATCGCGAGCGTGATGCCCGGCGTGTACAGGTTGACGAACAGCGTGTGACCGTCCGGGCTGAACACCGAGCCCGCCCATTCGGTGTCGCGGTGATCGCCCGCGAGGCTCGTCAATTTGCCCGCAGCCGCCAGCTGCGCGGCCGTGCAGTCGAAGTTGTGGCGGGCGAAGACGTAGCTCGCGCCCGCCGGGGTCACGCCCATCAGGCGCATGCGTTCGACCTGCGCGGCCGGGTCGCCTTTCGGGCCGGTGTTGCCGCCGTCTTCGCAGAACAGCACGCCACCGCGCGGGCTGATGCAGACGTTGTCGGGCGAGTTGCCGATCAGGATGTCATCGCTGACGAAGATCGCCTCGAGTTCGCCGCTGTGCAGGTCGAGCGCCCAGATCCGCCCGGCCCGCGGCGGGCTCGCGACGACGCGCTTGTCGCTGAAGTAGACGATGCCGTGGGCCACCCAGCAGCCTTCGTTCGCACCGAAGATCGCCGCGCCATTCGCATACGCCTGCCGGTACGGACCGCTCGCCGCAACGCTGCCGACGACCGATGACAGCGTCGCGCCGTCGAGGTCGGGGTTCGCGATGTCGACCCACTCGCACGCGAACTTCTGGCACAGCGCGGGATAGCGCAGGTCGGCGTTCATCACGCCCTTCACCTTCAGTCCCTGCAGCCGGCCGCCGGCATGGAGCGCGCCGAGACCGCCCTGCAGGTTGTTCGGGCGGAAGCGGTACAGCGTGTTGGCATCGCCCTGGTCTTCGGTCAGGTACCAGTACCCGGTGTCCGGATCGATCGCGCTCGCCTCGTGCGCGAAGCGGCCCATGTCGACCAGCGGCACGGTGCTCGCTGCGGTGACGCTGGTGTCGGCCGGCACCTCGAAGATGTAGCCGTGCTTCTTGCCGGTGCTGCTGACCGCGTTGCTGCGCAGTTCCTCGTTGCTGAGCCATGAGCCCCACGTGCTGGCGCCGCCTGCGCAGGGGCGGTAGATGCCGCCGAGGCTCGCGTAGCTGCCGACCCATTCGCCGTTGCGCCAGACCAGGTTGGTGGTGCCGCCGATCTGGAAGTTGCCGGCGGTGGTTCCGGTGTCGTACTTCGCCACTGCGGTGCTGAGCGCGCCGACCATGTTCGCGGCATTCGTGCTGGTGCTCTGCTCGTGGTTGCGGACCAGAACGATCTCGTTGCCGACGCCGATGCGGCGTTGCACGACGACGCCCATGCCGTCGTGCTGTCCCGGTGTCAGCAAACCGTCGGACATGACGTCGCCGGTCCAGCCGTAGCTCGCGTAGTGGAAGCCGACCGGAAGCTCGATCAGCGGCAGACCGGTGGTGCGATCGTTGACCGGCGCCGTCGGGCCGTACGGGCTGTCGACGCTGGGCGATGCGGGGCCGGCGGCGCAATCGCCGCTGTACTCGACGCGCTTGGCCATCGCGGCCATCGGGCCGCCGAACGCCGCGGCGATGGCGGCGCCGGTGCCGAGCAGCAGGCCGCGGCGCATCGGGTTGGCAGTGGATTCAAACAAGGACTTCTCCGTGGTGGTGAGAAGCCGAGGATGACCAGCGCGTGTGTAAGCCTGATGACAAGGCGCATCGAACGGCAGTCGCTGCGCCGCCGAATCGTGGGCACGACAACGGTTTGCCGCTGCGCCGGTGTCGGCGAAGTCGACGAGTCGCGCGAAGGCTCGAGCGAAAGGTCAGGGGCCGCCTGGCGACGGCTCGATGTCGAAGTGAAGCACCTCTTCGCGGACACCGAGCTTCGTGTAGAGCTCGATCGCCGGGTCGTCGCCATGGTCGGCCTGGACGAAGATGACCCATGCATCCAGGCCGGCAGCCAGCGCCTGCAGCTTCCGGATCATGGCGGTGGCCACCCCGCGCCGGCGGTGGCTTTCGGCGACCGCCAGGTCATAGATGTAGATCTCCGACCTTTGCTGTTCGAACTTGGGCAGGACATAGGCCGCCATGGCCCCCACGACGTCCGACTCGTCGAGCGCGGCAATGGCGATGAATGTCGGGCTGGCCAACAGTCGACCGAGGTACTCGTCGGTGGGCTGCTTCGCCGTGTAGGTGTCCGGTTCCGCGAAGGCCTTGCCGAAGAGCGACAGCAGGCTTCGCATCGTGGCGAGATCGCCCGGACCGAGGGCTTTGACTTCGAACGGCATGAGGAGGCCGGCCGCGACGCACGTTGATCGTTTGCCGCCGTTCTAGACGGGCGCCAGCACCAGCACGCTAAGCGGGCTGCGGCCCTTCATACCCTTCAATGATGACCAGATCGGCCGTGGAGACCGGCAGGCGCAGCTTCAGCACCTCCTGGTACGCCGGCGAGTGGTAGCAATCCAGCGCGGCCTGGTAGCTGGGGAACTCGATCACGGCGTTGCGGGTCCGGCTCGTTCCCTCCACGTTCTCGAACTGGCCAGCGCGAACCAGGAACCGCGCACCGTATGCCGCCAGTGGCTTGGCATTGGCGATCGTGTAGGCCTTGTAGCGATCGGGATCAGCGATGTCGACACGGACGATCCAGTAGCCCTTGGCCATGATGTTCTCCAGAAAGACGCAGGCGAAAAAAGCAGCGGTCGCCTGACGTTCGACAGGCTGCCCAAGCGGAAACAGTGTTTCCGAACCGAGATGCAAAACTCGCGTCGGATTTGCCTCCGAAGGCTATTCTGCAGCGTTCGTTTCGCTTTGCCGCGTCGCCGCTTCCATCGCGCACCTTCAAGCTGACGATTGCTCCGCCTGCAAGCCCGGGCTGAGTCTGCCGCGCGGCTCGGAATCCCTGACGCGCCAGACGCCGTACAGGGCCGCCAAGCCCGGAAGCGCATTGCCCGCGATCTGTTCCCACGAGCCGTGCGACCACGCATGGTCCATCCACAAGGCCGAGACCACCAGCATGGACCACCGGAGGGACGCTCCCCTCAGGTAGAACATCGCATAGGTGGACAGCAAGGCCGCGATGGTGATCAGAAGCGAGGACCGGCTGTCCCACGTCACGGCCGCAACGCAGAGGGTCAGCCCGGCGAAGGAGATGAAGGCCGTTCGTCGCACCTGCGCGGCAGAACGAAGAACGACCGCCGAGGTCGTGGTCCGACTCGCGCTGACCAGGCTGAGTGCGGCGGCCGTGTAGGCGCCCAGAAGGAAGTTGTTGAGCGCCCAGACCAGGCCCGCCATCGCGGACTGAACACGCAGCGACTTCTCACAGGTGCTCGCCATCGCGACGACGTTGATAACCAAGGCGCTCACGCCGGTCGCATGAACGAGGAAGTCGCTGGTGACGATGACGGTGCTGCAACGGACGCGTGCCAATTTCGATCGCACTGCTTGCCCAGCGTCATTGGCAAATGCGGACAGTTGTCTTCAGAGACGACTGCTGTTCCTTCGGCACCGTCCCGCTTTTCTTGAATCCGTTTTGTTACGGAGTGAAGCCGTACTGAGCGCTGTGGAGGCCAGCGCGCGCTCGTGCGACGATGGCGCAAAAAATCGACTCGTGTGATCGTTCAGCGCGAGTCCCCCTGGCCGCCCCGCTCTTGAATTCCGATGCTCGATCTTTCCCGCATCCGCGCGCTCTGCTTCGACGTCGACGGCACCCTGGCCGACACCGACGATCACATCGTGCAGCGGCTGGCATCCGTGCTGGACGCCCTGCCGTGGGTCAGCGGTCGGCGCGCGGAGCGTCTGGCACGTCAGGCCGTGATGGCGGCCGAAACCCCGGTCCACTCGGCCTACGCGAAGCTCGACGAGCTCGGCCTCGATGTGCCGCTCTTCAGACTGCGCGAGCGGCTCAAGGCCATCCGGGCGCGTGGCGGCGACTCGGTCCACGGTCGCAATCCCGAAGCCATCGACGAAGTGCCGCATTCGATGGTGGCGGGTGTCCAGGAAATGATCGTCACGCTGGCGCGGCACTTCCCGATGTGCACCATCTCGACGGGATCGGCGCCCCGAGTCGACCGTTTTCTCAGGCACTACGGCGTCCGAGAACATTTCGTGCAGGTCATCGGCGCGCAGACGACCCGCCGCATGAAGCCCCATCCCGAGCCGCTGCTGTTCGGCGCCGCGGCGATGGGTGTGCAGCCGCAGGAGTGTCTGATGATCGGCGATACGACCATCGACATCCGGACCGGGGTCGCCGCCGGCGCCCAGACCGTCGGGGTCCTGTGCGGATTCGGCACCGAGGACGAGCTCCGAGCCACCGGCGCGAGACTGATTCTGCGCACCACGTCCGACCTTCTCGGCGTCCTGCGCCCCTCAGACGATCCGCTCGACAAGACTGCCAGCCCGTAGCGAAACGCCAACGCCGAAGCCTGGGCGTGACATGAGTTGGGACTACTGGCGAGGACGACCGGACCTGCTCGTTGGAGGATCAGGCGCTGAACTCAGCCGGCATCAGCCGCAGCGAAAAAAACGGTTGGATCACTTCCGCCGGTGGAGCGAAAGACCTGCTGCATCGAGCTCGGGTCTTGACGAAATCAACGTTGCGCAGGCAGCCGGCTCAAAGCGACCGTGAGCAGGAGCCCGACGATCGAGCAGGCGCCCGTCACCACCCACGTCCACTGCCAGTCCCCGCTGGTGCTGGCCACCGCGGCGACGAGCGGCGGCCCGGCGAACTGGCCGAACGCCGACCACTGCTGCACCCAGCCGACGGTTGTCGACAACGTGCCTTCGCTCGGTGCCAGACGCACCGCCAGTGCGAACAGCGTGGCCGGGATCAGCCCGCCGACGCTCGAGAACAGCAGCACCGCGGCATATCGCAACGCCGGCGACAAGCCGCCTTCGCCGCTGCCGGCAAACGTGGCAACGGCGGACAACGCCATCGTCGTGAAGCCGATGCGCAGCAGGCGAGACGGCGCAACGCCGCGCTGCAACAGTCGCCCCGAACCGATGTTGCCGACCATGTTGACCGCGGCAACGGCGGCAGTAAGCACGCCGGCCGAGGAGCCCGTGATGCCACTCTGGACATAGATCGACGGCAGGAAGCCGATCACGGCCAGCCACTGCCCCGAGTACATCGCGAACGAAACGGCCACCAGCCACGGGCCCGGCGCGGCCAGGGTCTGGCGCAGCCGCAGGAGCCAGGGCGACGGTGCCGCGGCCGCGACAGAAGCGGCGCTTGCCGGCACCGCGTGCCAGAGCCACATCGCCATCGCCGCGGACGCCACCGCCAGCGCCCACCACCAGCCGCGCCAGCCGATCGCCGCGATCGCCAGCGGTCCGATCAACAGCGCCGAGGCCGTGGCAAGCGGCATGTAGGCACCCCACAAGCCCATCATGGCGCTCGCCCGCCGCGGCTCGACGAGCGAGCGCACGAGGCCCGGCGCCGGCAACACGACGAGCAGGAAACCGAAGCCTTCGGCAGCGCGCAACAGCATCAACGGTGCAACGTCGTGCGTGAAGCCGCCGAGTGCGCTGGCTACCGACAGCAGAGCCAGCCCCAGCGTCATGCTGCGACGGCTGCCGAGGCCGTCGGCAACGATCCCGAAGACCACGCCGACCGTCATGCCGGCGAGCTGGACGAGCGACAGCAGAAAGCCGGCCTGCACCAACGTCAGCCCGAGCGCCTCGCGCAGCACCGGAATCGCCGGCGGCAGCTTGCCGATGTGCAGCGCCGCGACGACACCCGCAAGGATCACGAGCAACGCGGGCTCGATGCGGCGCACGGCAGCTGTCGTCATGGCCGGCGAGTATCGCCACATTCGCTGGTGCCATCCACAGGCTGCCGACCGGGACCCGCCCGATGTCGCCCAGTCGAGGCTGATGTTCTTGCGGCGGACCCCCGAGGAGTAGACCTTGGCCTTCATTTCAGGCGGCGAGGCAGTTGTCGACGCGCCAGCCGTACAGCCACTCCATCGCGTCGTAGAAGCGCTCGGGCGAGCGACCGGTCCAGAGCCCGTTGCGCACCAGGCGCTCGACGCCCCTGGCGTGGAAGATGCGACCCATCTCGCGCGCCGACAGCACGATGCGCGCGGTGCGGGCGACCCGCGAGCGCTGGTAGTGCTCGAAGGCCTTCGCGAAGTCGTTGTCGTGCACGCGCAGCGCCTCGCCCAAGGTCACCGCGTCTTCCATCGCCATGCAGGCGCCCTGGGCCAGGTACTGCAGGGTCGGATGCGCGGCGTCGCCGAGCAGCGTGGCGCGGCCGTAGTTCCACTGGCCGATCGGCTCGCGATCGGCAGTGGCCCAGCGTTTCCAGTCCTTCGGCAGGTCGATCAGCTGGCGCGCGCGCGGGCAGATGCCCTCGAAGTAGCTCTGCACTTCCTCGCGGCTGCCTTCGCGCACGCTCCACTCCTCGCGCTCGCGGCTGTGGAAGGTGACGACCACGTTGTACTGTTCGCCGCCGCGCAACGGGTAGTGCACCAGGTGGCAGTTCGGGCCGACCCAGATGCTGGCGGCGTTCCACTGCAGGTCCTTCGGGAAGTCCGCCCGGTCGACCACTGCGCGGTAGACCACGTGACCGGAGACGCGCGCGTCGTCGCCGACGTATTGCCGGCGCACCGCCGACTTCACGCCGTCGGCGCCGATCAGTGCGACGCCGCGGTGACGGTTGCCTCGCGCGTCGAAGACCGTGACGCCGGTGTCGTCCTGCTCGACGCGCTGGACCTGCGTCGACGTCGCGACCTCGATGCGATCGCTCGCCTTCGCCCCTTCGAGCAGCGATCCATGCACATCGGCACGGTGGATGACCGCATACGGATTGCCGAAGCGCTCGCGGAACGCCTCGCCCGTCGGAATGCGGCCGACCAGCGTCTCGTCGAGCGCGTCGTGCATCACCATCTCATCGGTGTAGACGGCCTTGGCGCGCGCGATCTCGCCGATGCCGAGCGCGTCGAAGGCCGCAAAGGCGTTCGGTCCGAGCTGGATGCCGGCACCGATCTCGCCGAGCTCGGCGGCCTGCTCGAGCACCTTGACGGCAAAGCCGCGCCGCACCAGCGCGAGCGCGGCGGCGATGCCGCCGATGCCCCCGCCCGCGACGAGGACCCGGGACGCTTCGCTGGGGGTTGCTGTCATCTCTGTCTCCGTCGGGCCTTTGAACTGATCCAACTATCGGCGCCTGGCTCTACGCCGTCCAGCCACAGCATCGAATACTCCGCATATCGCTTCGATGCATGCCCATGGGAAAACCAGCTCTCGACCGGCTCGCCGTCCCTGTCGAGCTAAGGCAGTGACTGTCGGGCACGTGATCGGCTGGTTATCCTCACCGTCGCCGCGCCCCGCCTCACGCGTATCGAAGCTGGCAGTTCTCGCAATAGAAGCTGCGCCGGTCCAGCTCACCCAGGTGGGCCTTGATCAACGCGATCTCGCATCGCGGGCACTGCTTCTTGTTGTGCACCCGCCAATGTCCGCTCAGGGTATCGCCTTGCCAGACGGGCTTGTTGCCATTCGCATCGGCCTTCTTCCATTCATAGAACTCGAACGTGAACTGCCGCGCCTGTGTCACCAGCTCGCGCAACTTGCGCGGTGGCAAGGCGCCAACGGTCGACAGCGGATGCAGCCGGAGCCGAAAGAGGATTTCGTTCTTGATCACATTGCCGACGCCGGCGAAGATCGTCTGGTCGAGCAGCGCGTCGCAGACCAGGGCCTCGGGCAAGGCCCTCAGCTTCCTGCGCGCCAGCGCCGCATCCCATTGATCGGCCATCACGTCGCCGCGCCAGTCGTAGACCTCGTCGAGCGGCTCCTCCACTAACTTCACCGAGCAGCTGTAGAAGTTGATTTCGTCCCCGTCGGCGAAGCCCAGTCCGAGGCGAATCGGCTTGTCCTTGCATTCGTTGATGCAGTAGCTCCCCAGCATCAGCAGGTGCACGCGCAGCGAGAACGTGCCGAGTTCGACCAGGAAGTGCTTGCCGAAGCTGCGCAGCCGGAGGACGCGGTGGCCCAGCAGGCGCTCTTTCTCGAG
Organism: Caldimonas sp.; assembly: GCA_039922395.1. GTDB lineage: Bacteria > Pseudomonadota > Gammaproteobacteria > Burkholderiales > Burkholderiaceae_C > Schlegelella_A. The sequence goes on along the minus strand of JBDSAB010000576.1, from coordinate 7,042 downwards.
CGGCGCGTTGCCCTGAACGCGCTCGATCTCGCGACCCAGGAATAAGGCAGCTCGCTCTTTCAGCAGGACGATCGACGGGCCTTCTGCCATTCAACGCCTCCGCCAGCAGCCCTCGTGCCTGTAGGAATCGCGCGGGTGGTACGAATTGGCGCCTGAAGGGCCATCTGTGAGAAAGGAACCCGTTCGGCCACAAGAACGCCGACAATAGTGGGTTCGGCGCACCGCCCCGATGCGGCGGCTTTTTAAATGCCGCTGCGCCCCCACATGCGACTATGACCGGGCGCATCCTGTGCCCGACACCTCTCCCCAGCGCGCCCGATTCTTTCGGATGCATTTTGTTCCTTGCCGGCCGTTCCGACCGGTCCACTACCCAGGATTCGCATGACGGCGAAGAAGCCCACTCGCATCCCAGCGCCTGCCGTGCCGGTGCAGGCTGCAGCCAATCAGTCCCACGAGGCCAGAGCCAGCACCCCCGTGCCGGCAGACCGTTCTACGTCCAAACCGCTGCGCATCAAGGTGCCGAAGTCCAAGGAGCGGGCGCTGATCCGCGAGTTCGGCCTGGACGTTCGCGAGCTTACGGCCGCGGAACTCGCCAAGCGCCGAGGCGAGCTCACGGCGCTCGTGAAGATGGGCAAGAGCCGGGGGTTCCTGACCCAGCAGGAGGTCCACGACCACGTTCCGGAAAGACTGGTCGACGCCGAGGCGCTCGAGGCGATCGTCAGGATGCTCAACGACATGGGCATCGCCGTCTACGAGCAGACCCCCGATGCCGCCACGCTGCTGGTCGCGGCTGCCGAGGGGGCGGCAACCGACGACGAAGCGGACGAGGCGGCGGAAGCCGCGTTGTCGACGGTCGACTCGGAGTTCGGGCGCACCACCGATCCGGTCCGGTTGTACATGCGCGAGATGGGCTCCTTCGACCTGCTCACCCGCGAGGGCGAGATCGAGATCGCCAAGCGGATCGAAGGCGGGCTGCAGGCGATGATGATGGCCATCTCGGCGTCGCCCGCCATCATGGCCGAAATACTGACCTACGCCGACCAGATCGCCAGCGGCGAGATCGCCATTTCTGCGGTCGTCGATGGCTTTGTCGTCGCCGATGAAGCCGACGACTACGTGGCCGAGGAAGACGTCGACTCGTTCGACGACTCGGACGATGACGACGGCAGCAGCGCGGGCCGGGCCATGACCCGTCGCCTCGAGGAAATGAAGGTCACCGCGCTCGACCGTTTCGCGGCGATGCGACAGAGCTTCGCCCGCTTGCGCAAGGCCTTCGAGGTCGGCGGCTACGGATCACCGGCCTACCGGAAGGCGCAGCAAGCCCTGACGAACGAGTTGATGACGGTGCGTTTCACCGTGAAGACCATCGACAGGCTGTGCGCGATGCTGCGGGCCCAGGTCGAGGACGTGCGACGTTACGAGCGCGACATCCGCCGGATCGCGGTGGACCGCTGCGGCATGCCGCAGCAGTCCTTCGTCGACCGGTATCCGGCCAACGCCCTGAACCTGGGCTGGATCGAATCGGAGGCGGCGACCGGTCAGCCTTATGGCGCTGCGTTGCGGCGCCATCAGCCTGCGGTGCAGGAACTCCAGACCAAGCTGATCGACCTGCAAGCGAAGGTGGCCATCCCGATCGAGGACCTGAAGGCCATCAACAAGAAGATGAACGAAGGCGAGCGCACGGCGCGTGGTGCGAAGCAGGAAATGATCGAAGCGAACTTGCGCCTCGTCATCTCGATCGCCAAGAAGTACACCAACCGCGGCATGCACTTCCTCGATCTGATCCAGGAAGGCAACTTCGGCCTGATGAAGGCCGTCGACAAGTTCGAGTACCGCCGCGGATTCAAGTTTTCGACCTATGCGACCTGGTGGATACGCCAAGCCATCACGCGTGCCATCGCCGACCAGGCTCGAACGATCCGGGTCCCGGTGCACATGATCGAGCTGATCAACAAGTTGAACCGGGTCAGCCGGGCCCACCTGCAGGAATTCGGGTCCGAGCCGGACGTGGCGACGATCGCGCTGAAGCTGGAGCTGCCGGAAGCGAAGGTGCGCCAGATCATGAAGATCGCCAAGGAGCCCATCTCGACGGAACTCGCCGTCGGTGACGAAGGTGACGCGACGCTCGGCGACTTCATCGAAGACACCGACAGCGTCCCGCCGATGGAAGCGGCGATGCAGGCGAACCTGCGAGCCGTGGTCGGCGAGTTGCTGGATGGTCTGTCGCCGCGCGAGGCCAAGGTGGTGCGGATGCGCTTCGGAATCGACATGAGCAGCGACCACACCCTCGAGGAAGTCGGCAAGCAGTTCGACGTGACCCGCGAACGCGTGCGACAGATCGAGGCCAAGGCGTTGCGCAAGCTCAAGCACCCGAGTCGTGCCGAGAGGCTGCAGATCTACGCCGACGCCATCTAGTTGCGTTGCCCGCAGATCTCATCGATTGGGGAAGAAGGCGCCTGGCCGCGTGAGCGTCGCCGACCTCGGTGTTGCTCGATCGGCGACTTCTGCAACCAGCTCATCAACGCGGTGACGATGTTGCCAAAATAGTCGTTTTCGCTGCTGAGCAGACGGACGGCTCCCGTGGTTCAACATCCGGCCGACCTTTCCAAGCGACCGCCTGAGAGGGCTGGATGACATCCGGCACCGACCGGCGGGGTTTCGTCGTTGCCGTGGGCGCCGGCGCGTGGCTTGCGACGTTTCCGGCACAAGCGCAAAGGCCGGCGTCGGCATCGATCGGCTACCTCGGATCAGCGTCCCCCGACGCTTACGCCAGCCGCCTGCATGCCTTCCGCCTCGGTCTCGCCGAGGGTGGCTACATCGAAGGCCGAAACGTCCGGATCGAGTTCCGCTGGGCCGAGGGACAACCGGGCCGCCTGCCCGCCCTGGCCGCTGAGCTGGCAAGCCGATCTCTGGACCTGATCGTTGCGCCGGGAGGCGCGCCGGTGGCACTCGCGGCCAAGGCGGCGACGAGCTCGATCCCCATCGTCTTCGAGATGGGTGCCGATCCGGTTGCGCTGGGCCTGGTCGAGACCTTGAGCCGCCCGGGGGGCAACCTCACCGGAGTCGCCTCGCTCAATGTCGACCTGACTCCCAAACGCCTGCAGCTCCTGCTGCAGGTCATGCCGGCCGGCCGCCCTGCGGCCGTGCTGGTCAATCCGACGAGTCCGACCACCGACTCGCAACTGACTCGCCTCGAGGCCGCTGCGCGCGAGATGAAGGTGCCTGTCCACATCGTGCGCGCCGCCGGCGCGCACGAATTGGCGGCCGCCTTCGACCGGGTGCGTGCCGTGAACGCGGCAGGTCTGGTCGTGGCCTCGGACACCTTCTTCGCCTTGATGAGCGAGCCGCTGGCAGCGCTGGCTCTGAAAGCTCGGCTGCCTGTCATCACCCAGACGCGCGACTTTCCGATTGCGGGCGGCCTGATGAGCTACGGAGGCAACTTCTTCGAGTCGCATCGCATCGCCGGCGTCTATGCGGCACGCATTCTCAACGGCGCGTACCCGGCGGACCTGCCGGTCCAACAGGTGACCGGGTTCGAGTTCTTCATCAACCTGAAGACGGCGAAAGCGCTCGGCATCCCGGTGCCCACGAGTCTTCTGACCATCGCCGACAAGGTCATCGAGTGACTCGCGCCGCCGGCGACTGCCGGCGGTCGCTTCGCGGTCCCGAGGCTGCACTTCGTCGCACGCGTTGCGGTTTTCCATCTGCCGGTTTCGACAATGGAAATCCCACGACGATCCGGAAGACACCATGACCCACCTGCTTCGCAGGATCGGGGCCTTGCTGGCCACGCTGCTCATGACCGCACACGCTCATGCCTACGAGGCCGGCTGGATGCAGACTTCCATAGCGGGTTCGACACCGGGTGCGCCGACGACGACGGTCGCCCTGTACTACCCGACGATGAACGCGCCTCGCACCATCGCCATGGGACCGTTTGCGCTCGACGTCGCCATCGGCGCCAAACCGGTCGACCAGGTCAAGGCGCTGATCCTGCTCAGTCATGGCATCGGCGGCAGCGAGCTCGGGCACAGCGAGCTCGCGCAAGCCCTTGCGCGAAACGGCTATCTGGTCGCGGCGCTCCGCCATCCCGGCGACAACTGGCAGGATCGATCTTTGATCGAGAAGAGCGCGGAGCGCTATTTCGACGAACGGCCGCGCCAGGCTTCGCGAGTCATCGACGCGATCCTCGCCGATCCCGCATGGAAGGATCGAATCGCGACCGACAGCCACGGACCGCGCGTCGGGGCTCTCGGCCACTCGGCCGGCGGCTACACGGTCTTGGCGTTGGCGGGAGCCCGGCCGGACTTGTCCCGGATGAGGACGCACTGCCTCGCCGCAGGATCCGAAGACCTGATCTTCTGCGGCCTGGGCCGCTCGGGCGCCGCGATGCCGCCAGCACCGGCGGCCATGGCTTCGCTCGAGGACGAGCGCGTTCGAGCCATCGTCGCGATGGCCCCGACGGGGGTGCCGCTCACCGCCGAGTCGCTTGCCGCCGTTCGGGCGGCGACGATGATCTATGCCGCAGAGCTCGATCGCTTCCTGGTGCCGCGATTCCATGCCGAATGGGTCGCCGGCAACCTGCCCGCGCCGAACCTGCACCGGGTGCCCAACGCGGGGCACTTCGCGTTCATGGATTCGCCCAGCATGCCGATTCCCAGCCCCGATGGCGACGTCGCCGCGAACCCGGCCGGCTTCGATCGAGGCGCGTTCCTGAAGCAGCTCGCCGATGAGGTGACGGCCTTCTTCGACAAGAGCCTGCTCTAGCCGATGTCGACCTCCCGCTGCGGCTCGCGCGCGAGGAACCGCCCGTGTCTTGCCGGCTCGTCGTCGCCACGTCGGTAGGCGACCTGACCGTTCACCAGCACGCAGTCGATTCCCACGGCCCGCGCTCTCGGCAGCTCGAAGGTCGCCATGTCGCGGATGGTCGCGGCATCGAACACGACGGCGTCGGCGTAGGCACCGACGCGAACTTCGCCGCGGTCGGCGAGGCGGAATTGGCGCGCCGACAGCCCCGTCATCTTGTGGACCGCCGTTTCGAGCGGGAAGAGGCCCAGGTCGCGGCTGTAGTGGCCGAGCACGCGCGGAAAGGTTCCCCACAAGCGCGGATGCGGGTGCTGGTCGTGCGGCAGGCCATCGGAGCCGATCATGGTCGCCGGGTATTGGAGGACTCGCTGGACGTCGTCTTCGCGCATCTGGAAATAGCAGGCGCCGCCCGGCTGCAGCCGCTCGCACGCTTCCTTCTGGCTGCAACCCCACTCGGCGGCGATGCTGACGAGCGTGCGCGCCGTCATCTCGGGGTGCGGCGTCGACCAGGTGATGAGGATGTCGATGATGTCGTCGACCATGTCGCTGCGCAGGACCGTCGAGCCGGCGATGTACGGATAGCAGTCGAGGCCGATCGGCTGGTCGCGGCGCGCCGCATCGATGTGGCCGAGCGTCTGCACCGTGCGGCCCCAGTTGCTCGGGCCCGCGCACTTGTGATGCGAGACGACGAGCGGCACGTTGCCGCGCCGCGCGGTCATGAACGCCTCGTCGAGCGAGTCGAGGACCTGGTCCATCTCCTGGCGGATGTGTGTCGTGTAGACACCGCCCGCTGCACCGGCGATGCCGGCGAGCAGCGCCAGCTCGTCGATGTCGGCGGCCGCGCCGGTGGCGTAGAAGACGCCCGAGCTCAGCCCGGCGGCACCGGCTGCGAGCCCCTCGCGCAGCAACTCGCCCATGTGGGCCTGCTCGGCCGCGGTCGCCGCGCGATACGGGTCGTCCATGGTCGCGACCCGCAAGGTCGAATGGCCGATCAGCGCAGCGACGTTGACGGCCGGGCGCGCCGCGTCGACCGCCGCGACGTAGGCGGCCATCGTCGGATGGACGTACTTGTCGGCGCCGCCGAGCAGGTTCAACGGCGGCGGCACGCTGGCGCGGACCAGCGGCGCCAGGCTGATGCCGCAGTTGCCGACGACGACGGTCGTGACGCCCTGGCTGACCTTGGGCAGCATGTGCGGCGCCGCGAGAACGATCTGGTCGTCGTGGGTGTGGACGTCGATGAATCCCGGCGCCACGATCCTGCCGCCGGCGTCGATCACGACGGCGCCGTTCGCCGCCAGGTTCGCGCCGATCGCGACGATGCGCTCGCCCTCGATGCGCACGTCGGCGCTGAAGCGCGGTGCGCCGGTGCCGTCGATGACGGTGCCGCCGCGCAGCAGCAAGGCGGGTGAGTCCGCGCCGGTGTTGGTTCGCATCGCAAGCTCCTTCATGGCCCGCCGTCAGGCCGACGGCATGACCGGGTGCGGCTCGTTCTCGGAGCCGCGTTCCTTCAGCACCTCGCGCACCCGCTTCAGTGTCCTGAACGATGCGGGCCCGCGGCGCAGGCCGACGCCGACCATCAGGATCTCGAGGTAGGTCAGCTGCGCCAGGTACGCCTCGGTGCCGACGCGCATCGCGCGATCGACCGGAACGACGACCGGCAGCACCACGTCGGCCATCGTCGCCAGCGGCGTTCGCGGCTGGGTGATCGCGACAACCATCGCACCCTGCTCCCGCGCCACCGCGATCGCCTGCAGGAGGCTGCGCATCCGGCCGACGTACGAGATCGCGAGCACGACGTCGCGCTTGGTCATCGTCGCCGCCGAGATCAGCTGCAGGTGCGCATCGAAGTACGCGCCGCCGTTCATGCCGAGGCGCGCGAAACGCGCCTGCGCATCGCTGGCCATGAACATCGACACGTTGCCGACGCCGTAGCAATCGACGCGGCGCGCCCGGGCGATGCGCGTCGCGGCGCGCTCGAGGTCTGCCGGAACGACATGGCGCTCGAGATTCGAGAGCGCGCTGACGGCGTCCTGCAGGACCTTGTGCGTGACCGCCTGCATGTCGTCGCCGCCCTTGACGGCCGGGTGCAAGGTCGACTTGCCGACCGCGAGCGTGTGCGCCAGGCGCAGCTTGAATTCGCGCAGGCCCGAATAGCCGAGCGCGCGACAGAAGCGCGTGATCGTCGGTGGGCTGACGCCGGCACGCTCGGCCAGCGCATCGACGTTGGCGCGCAGCG
>JBDSAB010000575.1:0-7799 GCA_039922395.1 Caldimonas sp. | reverse complement strand
GCCGGGCGCGCATTCATCGACGAATACTTCAAGCCGCCGCCGCAATTTCGCATACCGTCGGACGACACGGTGGTATGCCGGTGCGAGGAAATCACCGCGCAGCAGATCGTCGACGCCGTGGGGCTGGGCTGCAGCGGCCCCAACCAGCTGAAAGCGTTCCTGCGCGCGGGAATGGGCCCGTGCCAGGGCCGGATGTGCGGGGCGACGGTCACCGAGTTGATCGCGCACGAGCGCGGACTCTCGCCAGCGCAAACCGGATGTTATAGATTGCGCTTTCCGGCCAGGCCGGTGACCCTGGGAGAACTGGCATCGATACCGAAGACCGAAGCTGCGATCGAGGCGGTGGTTCGCAAATGAGGGCGATGGGCCTGTTGCGCGCACAGGCCGAGAATCTCGCGCAGTCCGCGCACCTCGCACACCTCGCGCACCTCGCGCTGCTCTGCTGGCTCCTCGGATGCAGCATCGGCGTCGCGCATGCGCTGATGTTTTCGGTCACCGAGCCGTGGGTTCGCGCAACTCCGGATGGCCGCAATGCGGAAATGTTCATGAAGCTGCGCAGCAGCGATCCGGCGACCCTGGTGGCGATCGACTCGTTCGCCGCGCGAGTCACCACGATTTTGCAGGGGCAGGAAAGACAGCCGCGGCAGCAGGTCCCGCTTCCGGCGAATGCCGAGGTCGAGTTCAAACCCGGCAGCCTGCGCATCCAGCTCTCGGGACTCGTACGACCGCTCAAGCGCGGCGAGCACGTTCCGCTGACACTGTTCGTCCGCGGCGCCGATGGGACGGTGCAGAAGACCTTTGTTCAAGCCGAAGTGCGCAAGCGTTCCCCCACCGAAGACGAACTGGACCCGCGCGGTCACTCGCACCGCAAGTAGTTTTCTCCCTGCTCTTCAGCCGCGCACGCTCAGCCCGGGCGGTTGGCGACATTGGCGATGTCGCCGGGCTTGCGCAGCATCTTGTCGACTTCGGCGGCGTGCATTTCCTCGGCCAGGATCATCTGGCGCGAGAACTCCTCGAGCGCGACCGACTTGCCCTCGACCTGCACGAGCAGCTCGCGGTACAGGCGCAGCGCCTGCGCTTCGGTCTCGAGCGACTCGCGCAGCATCGCGCCGATGTCGGTCTTGTGCGAATCGAGCAGCGGGCCGATCGCCAGCGACGGATAGGCGCCGAGTGCGGTAATCCACTCGCCGACTTGCTGCGCGTGAACGAGCGACTCGTCGGCCTGCGTGCGCAGCCACGAGACGATCGGGATGCGGCCGAAGCCGAAGACCAGGAACGAGCAGTGCGTGTAGCGCACCACGCCGGCGAGCTCGGCCTCGAGCAGCCGATTGAGCACGCCGACGACCGTCTGCTTGTCGATGTCATTCATTTCGCAACCCCTGTGTGTCGTTGCTGCGGCCGTGCTCGCCCGAATGACCGCGCGGCGGGACGACCGACAGGCGCCGTGCGAGGCCGCGGCCAGCTTACACCGCAGGCATCGCCCTGCTCGCTGTCCGGGTCGTCAGGCTTTCGAAAGCCGCAGGCCGGCGTCGAGCAGCAGCACCTCGCCGGTCGTCTTGACCGCGTCGACCCCGAGGTACCAGACCGTGTTCGCGACATCCTCCGGCGCGATCACCTCGGCCAAGGTGGCGCGTGCCTTGTACGACGCGACGGTCGCGGCATAGCGCTCCTCGCCGAGGCCGCCGCGCATCCACGGCGTTTCGACGAGGCCCGGCGCGATCGCATTGACGCGAACCTCGGGACCGAACGCGCGTGCCAGTCCGAACGTCATCGCGTTCAGCGCGCCCTTCGAGGCCATGTACGCGATCGAGGAACCGATGCCGAGCATCGATGCGACCGACGAGACGTTGACGACGCCACTGACCGGATGGCGCTTCAGCAGCGGCATCAACGCGCGCGTCATCTGGAACGCACCGATCACGTTGACGGCGTACAGCTGCTGGAACACCTCGGCCGAGAGGCCGTCGAGGTCGGTCGCGGCGACGAAGCGCGTCGTCCCGGCGTTGTTGACGAGGACATCGGTGCGTCCCCATTCGGCCTCGACCCGCTCGGCGAGCTGCCGGCAGGCAGCATCGTCAGAGATGTCGGCCTTGACGATGATCGCCTGGGCGCCGAGCGCACGGCACTCGGCAGCGACCTTCTCGGCCGGCGCAGCCTCGCGCGAGTAGTTGATCGCGACGTTCCAGCCGCGGCCGGCGAACAGGCGCGCGGTCGCCGCGCCGATGCCGGACGACGACCCGGTGATCACGCAGACCTTGCGGTCGCTCATGGGCTTGCTCCTTGGTCGATTGCCGCGCGGGGAATACCGCTTTCGCTTCGCTGTCAGGCGCCTGCCAGAACGGTTCCTTGCGGCAGGCAGCGTGCTGCGATTCTGACCGGCATCGCGAGGAGGATCTGCGTCATCTCGGCGAGGTCGTCGAAGACGATGCAGTCGAGCCCGCCGGCCGCGAGCAGCTGCGCCAGCGCGACCTGGCTGTCGCGCCGGAACCCGGATGCCCCGCCGATGCGGACGGCGCGCGTGCTCATCCAGCGGCCTTCAACGCCCGGTCCAGCGCGGCTTGCGCTTCTCGGTGAACGCGGCGATGCCTTCCTTCGCATCGTCGGTCAGCGCGAACAGCGCGATCTGGCTCTCGGCGAATGCGAGCGACTCCTCGAACGGCATGCGCTCCATCTGCTTCAGGGTGTAGAGGCCACGCCGCATCGCAGCGGGCGAGCCGGCCAGCAGGCGGCCGATCAGGCGGTCGACCTCGGCGTCGAGATCGGTCGCGACCGCATTGACGAGCTCGAGTGCGAGCGCGCGCCGCGCATCGATCGGGTCTCCGGTCAGGCACATCTCGATCAGCACGCGACGCGGCAGCAGCTGCTGGAGCACGCCGAGCACCTGGGCCGGGAACACGCCGACCTTGATCTCCGGCAGCGCGAACGTCGCGCTCTCGGCGGCGACGGCCAGATCGCACATCGCCATCAGGCCCATGCCGCCGGCGTAGCAGGCGCCGTTGACTCTGGCGATCAGCGGCACCGTCGCGCGCCTTACACGCCTGAACAGCTCGGCGGCGGCGCCATGCGGATTGGACAGATCGGCCCCGAACGGCGCGCCACTCTGCAGGTCGGCGCCGGCGCAGAACGCCTTGTCGCCGGCGCCGGTGATGACGACCACGCGGGTGCCCGGATCGGCCTCGGCGCGATCGAGACCATCGGCGATGCCGCGCAGCACGTCGGCGCTCATCGCATTGCGGCGCGCCTCGCGCGTGATCGTCAGCCAGAGGACCTCGCCACGCTGTTCGGTGCGCAGGTCGGCATTCGGAGACTCAGTGTTCATGCGGGCTCGCAAGCAATCGATCGGGCCAGCTTAAGACCGTGTCCTGGCGCCGGAATGAGCGGAAACCCGCTGCGTCGCAGACCGGCGCTCCGCCGTGTTGGATTCGAACGTCCCACCCGACGTGCACCCGTAAAAGATTGAAAAAGGGTCCGCCAGCGCGCCTTCTTCCGCGATCGAAAAACGATGCTCCGGACTATGGTCACGCATGCGAACGCTTCGTCTGCCCGATCCCTTTCCGCGCGGCCGGCCGCGCGAAAAACTCGAAATCGGCTCCAGTGCCTGGGCCGCCGATTCCTGCTTCGTCGAATGGTCGAACCTCGAGCGCGAATGGCTCGAGCCGGAACCGGCCCGCGCGCAGCGCGCGTCGACCTGGACCGGCCTGTTCGGCAACCTCGCCTGGAAGCTGCATGCGCTGTTCCTCGATGTGGCGCTGCGCACCCTGCTGCGCTTTGCGCTGAGCGTGCTGGCCGGTGCGGCCGCGGCTTTCGTGGCCGGCGTGCTGATCGCCTTCTGCGGCCTCTTCTTCGGCGGCGACGGCTATGGCTTTCTGGCCGCCGAGACGTTCAGCTGGGCCGAGCACGGCATCCACCTGAGCATCGGCGACACGATCCTGCTGATGACCGGCGTCCTCGCAACGGCGGCAACCTGGCGCCTGTTCGCAAGCCGTCGCTGACCTGCCCCTAGACCGTCGTCAGCTCGACGCCCTGCACCTCGTAGCGCTTGTCGCCGAGCTTGCGCACCACGCGGCCGTCGAGCAGGCGGAACCGCTTCTGGCCCTCGCGGTCCCAGCGCACGCGCATCGGCTCGCCGAGCTGAATCCGCACCCACAGGGCCTCGACGATGATCGTGAACGGCGTTCCGGCGCCGTCGGCGGCCCGGATGTGGCCGTCCAGCCGCCATTCCGTGATCGGCATGCTCCGCTTCCCCCTTCGCCGCACGCGCAGGCGCGAGGTCCCGCCCTGATGGATCGCCCTGCGGATCGGAGTTCCGGCAAGCGCCGTGCCGATCGCGGCGTTGCGAGGCTCACCGATCCGGCTCGACCGCGCAAGGCACCTTGAGGAAGCCCCGAAAGCGGGCACGGCCGCCGCGCACCGGTTCGCCGGTCAGCGCATAGCGCGGAAAGCGGACCAGAAAGCGCCCGATCGCGACGGCCCCTTCGAGGCGCGCGAGCGCCATCCCGGCGCACTGGTGGATGCCGGATCCGAACGCCAGATGCCGGTTCGGCGTGCGCCCGATGTCGAAGCGTTCCGGATCCTCGAACTTGTCCGGGTCGCGGTTCGCGGCGCCGATCGCCAGCGTGATCGGGGTCCGCGGCGCCAGCGCAACGCCGCCGATCTCGACCACGCCGGTCGTGATCCGGTTGCCGAGCTGGTTCGAGCTCTCGTAGCGCAGGATCTCCTCGACCGCCGAGCGGACCAGCGCCGGCTCGGCCAGCAGCCGTGCCTTCTGGTCGGGGTGGCGGTGCAGCGCGACGAGGCCGTTGCCGATCAGGTTGGTCGTGGTCTCGTGACCGGCGTTGAGCAGGAAGATGCAGTTGTGCAGCAATTCCGGCGACGACAGCCGCTCACCGGCGTCCTCGCCCTGGATCAGCCGCGTCAGCACGTCCCGGTCGGGCTCGCCCGGGCTTGCCCTTCGCCGCTCGATCAGCGTCTCGAGGTAGGCGATGAAGTCGTGCACCGCACGGTTGCCGCGCTCGAACGCCTCCGGCGAGACGACCGGTTCGAGCGCGCCGAGGATCGCGAGCGACCAGGCGCGCAGCGGCTCGCGCTCGTCCTTCGGGACGCCGAGCAGGTTGCCGACGATCTCGATCGGGATCGCCGCGGCGAAGTCCTCGATCAGGTCGACGTCGCCGGCCTCGGCCATCCGGTCGAGCAGCCGCTCGACGAGCGCTTCGAGGCCGGGCTGCATCTCGGCGATCGCCTTCGGCGTCAGCGCACCGATGATCAAGCGGCGCACCCGCGTGTGCAGCGGCGGGTCGTTGAACACCAGGCTGGTCGTGTGGTGCTCGAAGAGCAGCGAGTCGCCATACTTCGGCTTGTATTCGGTCTTCTTGTCGGAGCTGAACAGCGCCGGGTTCTTGTAGACGTACTCGCAGTCGGCGTAGCGCGTCAGCAGGACGCTGCCGTCGGGCAGGCGCTTGACCGGCTCGCGCTCGCGCAGCGCGCGGTAGAACGGAAACGGATCGGCATAGAACTCGGGCGGAAGGTGGCGCAGGTCGAAGCCTGAAACGCGTGCCGCGAGCGAATCGGGAGGGCTGGGCATCAGAAGCGTCCTCGTCGTGGTCGGCAGCGACCGCCTCCCGTGCTGTCGGCGCCCTGCGGTGGCGCGCGAAGGTACGCCAGTTGCCATAAGAGGCATCGACCCCTGTTACCGAAGGATATTCCATGCATTTTCTCGTACCCGGCACGCTGTCCCGAACAAGGTGGACCGCACTGGCGGTCGGCGCCGTCCTGGCGCTTCCATCGTTTGCCATGGCGGCCGATGCGCCGAAGGCCGGCGCCTCGGCACCGGCATCGCCGACCGGAACCAAATACAAAGCCGACGCCGACATGCAGGGCGTCCTCGACACGCTGGCCGGGCTCGGCGGCAAGCCGATCGAGACCCTCGACGCCGCGGAGGCGCGTCGGCAACCGACACCGACCGATGCGGTGACGGCGATCCTGAAGAAGCAAGGCAAGGACACGACACCGACCGCCCTCGTGCCGGGGGTGAAGAGCGTCGACCAGACCATTCCGGGGCCGGCCGCGCAACTGCCCGTCCGTATCTACACGCCGGACGGCGCCGGGCCGTTCCCGATCGTCGTCTACTTCCACGGCGGCGGCTGGGTGATTGCCGACAAGAACGTCTACGACGGCGGCGCCCGCGGCATCGCGAAAGAAGCCAATGCAGTGGTCGTCTCGGTCGACTACCGGCTCGCGCCGGAGGCCAAGTTCCCGGCCCAGCACGACGATGCACTGGCGACGTACAAATGGGCGGCCGCGAATGCCGCGGTGCTGAACGGCGATCCGAAGCGGCTCGCCCTCGCCGGCGAGAGCGCGGGGGGCAACCTCGCGATTGCGACCGCGATGGCGGCGCGCGACCAGAACCTGCCGGCACCGCTGCACGTGCTGTCGGTCTATCCGATCGCGCAGGCCACCAACCTGTCGACGCCGTCCTATCAGGACAGCGAGAAGGCCAAGCCGTTGAACAAGGCGATGATGGGCTGGTTCGCCGACAAGGTCTTCGCGAAGGCTGCGGACAGGAAGGACCCACGCATCGACCTCATCGATGCCAACCTGAAGGGCCTCCCGCCGGTGACGTTGATCAACGCGCGGATCGACCCGCTGCGCAGCGATGCCGACCTGCTCGCCGCGGCGCTGAAGAAGGCCGGCGTGAAGACCGAGCACAAGGTCTACGACGGCGTCACCCATGAGTTCTTCGGCATGGCGGCGGTCGTCGCGAAGGCGAAGCAGGCCCAGGCCTTCGCCGGGCAACAGCTGAAGAAGGCTTTCGCGGGGGCTGCCGGCGCGTGATCGCCGCGCCTTCGCTCCACCAGAAAGGTTTTGTAAGGTCTGTCGAGGCCCCTCCGACCATCCGGATGGCAGACCGATCGAGCGGCGGGCAACCACGCCGGCGTCGGGGCCAGTTTCAGAAGCAGTTCAATTCAATCCAACCAGGAGTTCCCGACATGAAGATTGCAGCAATCTTGTTCAGCACGGCGCTTTCGATGACCGCCGGCCTCGCCGTCGCCCAGGACGCGATGAAGAAGGACGCGATGAAGGACGGAGCCATGTCGAAGGACATGACCATGGACCAGTGCAAGGATCACATGGCGATGCAGAAGAAGGAGATGAAGAAGGACGACATGTCGATGAAGAAGGACACGATGTGCTCGGACATGATGAAGAAGCACGACGGCATGATGAAGCCCGACGGCATGAAGAAGGACGACGGAATGATGAAGAAGGACGGCATGGCGCCGGACCCGATGAAGAAGTGACGCCGCCGCGGCTCCGCCGCCCGTTCGAAAGGAAGCCGCCTGCGGGCGGCTTTTTCATGGCCGCTCCGGCCGTCAGCGGCACGCCGAAGGCCGCCGCAACGCAGCGGCCAGCGCCTCAGCGCTGGCTCAGCCGTTCGCGATCCGGCTCGCGATCGCCTTCGCGAACGCGGCCGTGCTGGCGCTGCCGCCGAGATCGCCGGTGCGCACGTTGTCGACGTTCAGCACCGCGGCGATCGCCGCGCGCAGCCGCGTCGCCAGCTCGGGCAGCTTGCAATGGTCGAGCATCAGCGCCGCCGCCAGCAGCAGCGCGGTCGGGTTGGCGACGCCCTTGCCGGCGATGTCGGGCGCCGAGCCGTGCACCGCTTCGAAGATCGCGGCGTCGGTGCCGATGTTGGCGCCCGGCGCCATGCCGAGCCCGCCGACCAGGCCGGCGACGAGGTCCGAGAGGATGTCGCCGAACAGGTTCGTCGTCACCAGCACGTCGAACTGCCACGGGTTCAG
>JBDSAB010000574.1:0-2520 GCA_039922395.1 Caldimonas sp. | reverse complement strand
ACGTTGCGGGCCGTGCCGCGCTTCAGGTGCTCGAGGCCGGCCTCCATGTCGGTGATGGTGTGCTCGCCGGCGCTGCTCATCTCGGCGATAAGGCCGCGTACGGCGCGATGCGAGGAACACATGCAGCCGCTGCCGGCACTGCCGTCGGCCGGCTTGCCCATCACGATCAACTGGATACCGTCGGGAGCCTGGGCGGCGTACTCGCCGAGGACCGCGCTGCGATCCATGGTCATCCGCAACGTCGATTGGCCGGGCGACGTGGTGACGCTCTCGACCAGCGACGAGGGGATCGACCGGATGCGGTTGGCGTCGGCGCGCTGCATGCCCAACGTCAGGGCGAGGTTGGGATTCGGATCGCCGTCGATCGCCAGCACGCGATGGTGCTTCTGGGCGAGAACGCGCGCGAGCGTCCCGGCCAGAGTCGTCTTGCCCGAACCGCCCTTGCCGACCATTGCGATCTTCATTGCTCGTCTCCGGTTGCGAGACAGTATAGAAACAGCGCACCGCCGGCGGCGTCGGCAAAACCCGCGAGCGGAGCGCGCCCGGATGGTTGAATATGGCGCATGGACTCCCGTCGACAGGCCCGCGGATTGCGCATCGGCGAGCTCGCCAAGCTGCTCGGCACCACGACCAAGACCTTGCGCTTCTACGAGCAGATCGGCCTGCTCGAGCCCGTACAGCGCAGCGATTCGGCCTATCGGCTCTATGACGACCACGCGGTCGAGACGGCGCGCCTGGTCATCGGCCTGCGCCACCTCGAGCTGACGATTCCGGAGCTGCAGCAACTGGTCCACGAAGACGGCAGTACCACGCGGCGGCGGCGCCTCTTGGCGCTGATGGACGAGCGGCTGCGCCGGACCTACCTCGAGCTCGGCATCCTGCAAGGCCGGATCGAAGACCTCGCGGCGCGTCATGCCGCGCTGCTGGCGACACCCCGCGACCGGCCGCCGGACTGCGTCTGCGATGCGCTGCTTCGAGCCTGCACGTGCCAGCCGATCTCCCTCGCGAAGACCTCTTGACCTTCCCGTTGCGTCAAGGTCCATACTGGGCTCGTCCGATCCGGCAGGGCAACGGCTCATGACTGAAGACAACGACGCGCGCCCACTGACGAACTCGCACACGCCGACCTTCGGCTTGGAGCCGGGTCTGATCACGGAGGTGCACGCCTTTTGGCTCGCCGGCATGAGTTGCGACGGGTGTTCGATCGCCGCGGTCGGCGCCGAGCAGCCGTCGGTCGAGCAGCTGGTCCACGGATCCATCCCCGGCCTGCCGAAGGTCGTGCTCCATCACCCTGTCCTGTCGGTCGAAGCCGGCGACGCGTTCATGGCGCCGTATCGCCTGGCCCGCGAAGGCAAGCTGGGCGCACCGTACGTCGTCATCTACGAAGGCTCGGTGGCCGACGAGCGGATTGCGGCCCACCACGGCGGTTACTGGTCGGCGATGGGTGCCGATCATCAGTCTGACGGCAGCTCAAAGCCCATTCCGACCGCGCAATGGCTGCACGACCTGGCGCCCGGCGCGGCCGCGGTGATTGCGATCGGCACCTGCGCGACGTGGGGCGGCATTCCGGCCGCTGCGGGCAATGTCACCGGCTCGATGGGCGTCATGGACTTCCTCGGCAAGGACTACCTCAGCGCGCTCGGCCTTCCGGTCATCAACATCCCGGGCTGTTCTCCGGTCGGCGACAACTTCACCGAGACCGTCTCGGTCGTGCTGATGTTTCTGGCCGGCGTCGGTCCGCTGCCGGCATTCGACGAACTTGGCCGTCCGGCCTGGATGTTCACGGGCACCGTGCACCAGCGCTGCGTGCGCGGCGGCCACTACGAGGAAGGCATCTTCGCCGAGAAGTACGGCGATCGCGAGTGCCTGGTCGAGCTTGGCTGCTGGGGTCCGGTGGTCCAGTGCAACATTGTGTCGCGCGGTGCGATCGGCCACGCAGGGGGCTGCATGAACACCGGCGGTATCTGCATCGGCTGCACGATGCCCGGCTTTCCGGACGCGTTCGCGCCGTTCTACAAGAAGCCGCCGGGCGGCACGGTGTCAGCCTATTCGAGCCGCACGGTGGGCAGTTTCATCCGGCCGCTGCGCAAGATCACCCGCGGCCGCAACAACCTCACCGAGCGCTGGAAGCGCAACGACGAGGTGCCGAGCAGCTGGGGTCATGTCGAGCTGCCCGGTCCGATCACCCGCGCGGTCCACGCCTTCTATCGCAAGCTGCAGTACGCGGGCAGTAAGTTCAGCCCCCATTCGGCGCGCCAGCAGGCGCTGCAGAAGAGCGCACACAGCTTCATCGGCGAGACCGAACGCCGGCTCGAGAAGGAAAGGCCGTGAGCGCCTGGCCGGCCGCTCCAAAGGGCGCTCGCGCCTTAGTGCGAAGCACGCAGGTTGTCCCATGAGCGCCGAGCAGATCTACCACTGGTGGTTCATCTGGCTCGGCGTCGCTGGCATCGTCGTCGTCCTCGCGGCGGCCTTGCTGATCACGATCCTGGTTCTGGCGCGGCAGATTTCCGCGCTCGCGGC
>JBDSAB010000573.1:0-7324 GCA_039922395.1 Caldimonas sp. | reverse complement strand
GTGTCGGCGTCGATCCCGCAACCGTAGTCGCGCACCGCGATCACCGCGTTCGCGCCCTCGGCGGCGGCCGTCACCTCGATTGCCTGGTCGCAGGGCGTGAACTTGGCCGCGTTGGTGAGCAGGTTCGAGACCACCTGCGCGAGGCGGTGCTGGTCGCCGTCGACCCACAGCTCGCTCTCGGGCAGGTTCAGGCGCAGGGGTGAATCGCGCGCCACGTAGAGCGGCTCGGTAGTCTCCACCGCCTGCGCGATCGCCGCGCGAACGTCCATCCGGCAGCGCTCGAGGCTCACCTTGCCGCGCGTGATGCGCGAGACGTCGAGCAGGTCGTCGACCAGGCGCAAGAGGTGCCCGACCTGGCGCTCGATGATCCTGCGCTCGGTCGCGTTCGCCTCGCCGCCGCGCATCTTCATGATGTGCAGCGCCGAGACAATCGGCGCAAGCGGGTTGCGCAGCTCGTGGCCGAGCATGGCGAGGAAATCATCCTTCGCCCGGTTCGCGATCTCGGCCTCGTGCAGGGCGGCCTGGGCCTCCGCGAACAGCCGCACGTTGTCGAGGGCGAGCGCCGCGCGCTGCGCCAGCTCGCCGAGCAGCACGCCGTCCTCCGCGCTGTAGTGGCGCCCCGATTCGGCCTGGATCGCGCCCATCGCGCCGATCGTCCGGCCGCGCGCGACCAGCGGCACGACGCAGATCGCACGCATGCCGGTCGCCTTCGCGAACGCAAGGAAGGTCGGATCGACGATGCCAGAGGAATCCGGCGAGTCGAAGTTCGCGAGGTACGGCTTTTCCGTCGCGATCACATAGGGAAATGAGCCCGGTGTGTGCGGCCCGACCTGGCCGCGGCTCACCAGTGCGGCGATCTCGCGGCGCCGGTCGGGGTCGGAGTGGAACGTGAGCTTGCGCTGCAACACGCCATGTTCGTCGAGCAGGTCGATGCGGCACCAGTCGGCGATGTCGGGCACGATCACCGAGGCGATCGCCTCGAGCGTCGTCTTCTCCTCGAGCGACCGCGACAGCTGCGAGCCCGCACCGGCGAGGAGCTGCAGGCGGTGCTGCGCCTGCTCGGCGCTCTCGCGGGCCTGGCGCTCGGCGACGAGCAGACGCTCGCGATCGGCCTCGGCGCGTTCGCGCGACTGCGCCGCGCTGACCAGCGCATCCGCCGCGGCCTGGACCTCGACCAGCCGGGTCTCGTCGCGCGCCGGGACCTCGCCGCGTCCGATCGCGAGCGCCGATTCGCGCAAGCGGCCGATCGGCCCGGCGATGCTGCGGGCGATCAGCCACGCCGCCAGGCCGCCGAGTCCGAGCGAGAGCAGGATACCGCCGCCATAGGCGATCGCCGACTGGCGCCAGGCGCTTTCGGCGATCGCGATCGGCACGCCGAGCGCGACGGTCCAGCCGATGCTCCTGAGCCGGGTGAAGGCGGTGTAGACGCGCTCGCCTTCGAGCGTCACGCTGCGTCCGGCGCCTTCGTCGGCATGGCGCCGCTGCAGGTCGAGCAGGCTCTGGGTCGGCTGCGTTCCGAGCGTTCCCTCGTGATCGCGCGATCGGGCGACGCGGGCGTTCTTCGAATCGAACACCGAGACGACCCAGTCGGCCGGCACCCGCTGCTGCTGCACGACGCGCAGGATCGCCTCCGGCTTGACGACCGCGGTCAGCACGAAACCGACCGTGCCGTCGCTCACGATCGGAATGCGGATTGGGACGCCGGCCTGCCCGCGCACGCCGCGGGCGAAGCTGCCGACCTGCGGCGAGCGGGTTCGCACCGTGTCGTTGAAGCTGTCCGTCTCGGCCAGTGCCGGCTGCTCGCTGCCGAACGGGTAGTTGGTGCTGAACAGCACCTTGCCGGACGGGTCGGCGAGCAGGATCGCGCGCCATTCGGGCCGTTCAGTCAGCACGCGCTTCGCGAGGCGGTAGAACGCCTCGATGTCGGCCGGGTGATCCGACGCGAGCGGCTCGGTTGTGGCGAGCGTCTGCAGGGCCGAAATCGTCAGGCGCAGCTCGGTATCGACCGCAGTCGCCAGCGCGCGTGTCAGATCGACGCTCGACTGCTCGGTCTGCTGGCGTTGCTGGTTGAGCAGCGCCTGCAGCGCCAGGCCGGCCGCCAGCGCCAGCGGCAGCAGCGCCCCGGCGGCCAGCAGCAGCAGCCGTTGCCGCAGCGAGACGGCGCGTCGGGTCGCGTCAGGGCGTTGCGGCACGCTGCAGGGTCGGGTGGGAGTGGCGGGGTCGTGCGGCGGTGCGCTGGGCCAGACGCGCTTCTGCCGCCAAAGGGTGGAGGCGGAACGCGACGACGGGAACGCGCAAGGCGTAGGGCACGACGAGAACTTCCGGAGCAGCCCGCGGGGGGCGAGCCGTGATTCTGCAAGCGATCGGCGCGAACCCGCACGTCGCAAGCGGCGGATTGTGATCGACTGCCGATGTGGCCGGTAGGGGCCGCCATGCATATCCGTGACGCGCCATCCGCTGGCGGCAGCGGGCGCAAGTCCCTGGCGGCAGCCGTGCGGCTTGACCTTGACCGCACCTCAGGCCTCAGGCCCAGGTCTCGGTCTTCAGGCCTTCAAGTACTCGGCCTTTCCGCCGTGCCAGCGCGCGAGATGCGCCGCGGCAGCTGCGGAGTCGCGATCGAGCAGGTGCAACGCCGACTGCCGTGCCGCCTCGACCAGTGCGTTGTCGCGCGCGAGGTCGGCGAAGCGCAGCAGCGCCGCGCCCGACTGGCGCGCACCGAGAAACTCGCCGGGCCCGCGGATCTCGAGGTCGCGGCGCGCGATCTCGAAGCCGTCCTGCGTGTCGAGCATCGTCTTCAGGCGCGCCTTCGCGGTCGGCGAAAGCGGCGCGCTGTAGAGCAGCACGCAGACGCTCGCGATCGATCCGCGGCCGATGCGCCCGCGCAGCTGATGCAGCTGCGACAGGCCGAAGCGCTCGGCATGCTCGATCACCATCAGCGACGCATTCGGCACGTCGACGCCGACCTCGATCACCGTCGTCGACACCAGCACCGCCATCTGCCCGGCCGTGAACAGCGCCATCACCGCGCTCTTCTCGGACGCCGGCATCCGCCCGTGCAGCAGGCCGACGATGCGGCCCGGCAGCGCGTCGCTGAGCTGGCGATGCGCCTCGGTGGCGTTCTGCAGATCGAGCGTCTCCGACTCCTCGATCAGCGGACAGACCCAGTAGACCTGGCGGCCGTGGCCGACCTCGTCGCGGATGCGCTCGATCACGGCGTCGCGCTTCGCGTCGGCGAACAGCTTGGTGACGATCGGCGTGCGCCCCGGCGGCAGCTCGTCGAGCGTGCTGATGTCGAGGTCGGCGAACAAGGTCATCGCCAGGGTGCGCGGGATCGGCGTCGCGCTCATCATCAGCGTGTGCGGCTCCAGCGCAAGCGTGCCGGCGGCCGCGTTCGCATCGACCAGCTTGCTGCGCAGCGCGAGCCGCTGCTGCACACCGAAGCGGTGCTGTTCATCGACGATCGCGAGGCCGAGGCGCGCGAACGCGACCTGATCCTGGATCACCGCATGGGTGCCGACGACGAGGCCGGCTTCGCCCGACGCGACCTGCTCGAGCATCGCGCTGCGCGCCTTGCCCTTGCGGCTGCCGGTCAGCCAGGCGACCTGCACGCCGAGCGGCGAAAGCCAGCCGACCAGCTTGCGCAGATGCTGCTCGGCGAGGATCTCGGTCGGCGCCATCAGCGCGCACTGCCAGCCCGCATCGATCGCGATCGCCGCGGCGAGGGCCGCGACCACGGTCTTGCCGGAGCCGACGTCGCCCTGCAGCAGGCGGTGCATCGGCACAGCGCGGCCGAGGTCGGCGGCGATTTCGGCGCCGACGCGCCGCTGCGCATTTGTCAGCGCGAACGGCAGCGCCGCCAGCAGCACCTCCTGCAACCCGCCCGGCCTCAGCGCAAAGGCCGGTGCGCGCTGGCGCTCGCGTTCGCGCTTGGCCTGCAGCTGCGAGAGCTGCTGGGCCAGCAGCTCCTCGAACTTGAGGCGCTGCCAGGCCGGATGCTCGCGGTCCTCGAGCAGCGCGGCACCCGCATCCGGCGGCGGCTGGTGCAGCATCTGCAGCGCGTCGCGCAGCGCCGGCAGGCCGGGCGGCAGGGCGTCGGCCGGCAGCACCTCGCGAAGATCGGCGTGGGCCAGCGCCGACGCGACCGCCTTGCGCAGATAGGCCTGGGGCAGCTGCGCGGTCGTCGGGTAGACCGGCGTCATCGCACTGGCGAGCGGCGTTTCCGAGGTCACCGCCTTGAATGCCGGGTGCACTATCTCGAGCCCGAAGAAGCCGCCGCGCGCCTCGCCGCGCACCCGCACGCGCGTGCCGGCGGCGAGCGCCTTCTGGTGCGACGGATAGAAGTGCAGGAAGCGCAGCACGAGGTCGTCGCTGCCGTCCTGGATCTTCACGACGAGCTGGCGACGCGGCCGGAACTGGACCCGGCTCTCGGTCACGACGCCCTCGACCTGCGCGGTGACGCCGTCGCGCAGCGCGCCGATCGGCACGATGCGCGTTTCGTCCTCGTAGCGCAGCGGGAGGTGCAGCGCGAGGTCGATGTCGCGCACCAGGCCGAGCTTCTCGAGCGCCTTCTGCGGTCCCGATGCGGCCGGCTTCACCGCGGCCGCCTTCGACGTGGCTGGCTTCGCGCGGCGCGAGGGCGCGGCGGCGCGCGTGTCCGCGGAAGTGGCCATGGGCGAGAATTCTGCCCTCTGCGGCTCGCCCGTCGGGCCGCCGCGAGAGCGCCGCCGCCAGCTGTTGCCAAGGCGCTCGTTCTCGCTACCGCGGGACCGGCCGCAGCCGCAGGGTGCACCGATGAACCCGCCACCTACCCTCAGCGACTTCGACTTCGAGCTGCCGCCCGAGCTGATCGCGCAGCACCCGGCCGCCGAGCGCAGCGCTTCGCGGCTGCTCGATGCGAGCGGCGCGACACCGGTCGATCGCGTGTTCCGCGAGCTGCCCGGGCTGCTGCGCGAGGGCGACCTCGTCGTCGTCAACGACACGCGCGTGATCCGGGCCCGCCTGTTCGGCCGCAAGGCGAGCGGCGGCGCGGTCGAGCTGCTGGTCGAGCGGGTGCTGGTGGACGACGAGGTTCTGGCTCACATGCGTGCCAGCAAGGCGCCGAAGGCGGGCAGCCGGCTGCGCCTGGCCGACGCGTTCGACGCCGAGGTGCTCGGCCGCGGCGGCAACGCCGACCGTGCCGATGGCGCGCTGTATCGGCTGCGCTTTCCGTCCGAGCCGCATGCGCTGCTCGAGCGCCACGGGCATGTGCCGCTGCCGCCGTACATCGCGCACGCCGACGGCAACGACGACGTCGAGCGCTACCAGACCGTGTTCGCCGCGCGCCCCGGAGCAGTCGCGGCACCGACCGCGGCGCTGCACATCGATGCCGACGTCCTGGAGCGGCTGCGCGGGCGCGGCATCGGGCTCGCCAGCCTGACCCTGCATGTCGGCGCCGGCACGTTCCAGCCGGTGCGCACCGAGAACCTCGATGCGCACCGCATGCACCGCGAGTGGTTCGAGATTCCGCAGTCGACCGTCGATGCGGTCGTGCGCACGCGGGCCGGCGGCGGCCGAGTCGTCGCGATCGGGACGACGACACTGCGGGCGCTGGAGTCGGCTGCCGTCGATGCTGAAGGCTTGCGGGCCGGTGCCGCCGAGACCGCGATCTTCATCCGGCCGGGCTTTCCCTTTCGCGTCGTCGACCTGCTGGTCACCAACTTCCATCTGCCGAAGAGCACGCTGATGATGCTGGTCAGCGCGTTCGCCGGTCATGCGCGGGTGATGGCGCTGTACCGGCACGCGATCGCCGAGCGCTATCGGTTCTTCAGCTACGGCGACGCGATGCTGCTGCGGCGCGTGCCGGCCGAGGGCGATAGCGCCAACTGAGAGCACTCGGCGTCGGCAGGCCGCACGTGGCTGGCGGCGGTGCGTCGGGCTGCGGTCCGGCGGGCGTTACGAAGGCGCCTTCGCGCAGCGGCAGACCTCCGTGCCGTTGTCGAACACGATCTTCCACTGGCCGGCCGCATCGAGCCGCCACGTCGACGCGTAGCGCGCGACCACGACGCCGTCGGGATCGGCGACCGGACCTTCCGAGTAGCCGAGCCGTCCCGATTCAGCCAGCTCGATGATCTCGGGCTTCCACGAGAACGGCGCGCGCGGTCCGGCGTAGAAGCGCTGCCAATGGGCGACGACCGCGACCTTGCCGCGCAGCGGCTTGCCGCCGTTGATGAACACCGCGTCGTCGGCAAGGAAGCTCGCGAAGGCGTTCAGGTCGCGCGCCGCCATCGTCGCTGCGAACGCGGTCTCGGCGGCGCGCAGGCGGTCGGCTTGCGCAGCCGCGTCGACGGACTCGCGCGAGATGGAGCCGCAGGCGGCCGTGGCAACAGCGACAGCGGCAAGGGTCAGCAGCGAGCGGCGGTTCATCGCGTTCCTCTCAGCGGCGGTCTCGGTTCAAGCGCCTTCCAGCTCATGGATGCGCGCCGTGACCGAGTCGCCGTCGACGATCAGTTCGCCGAGCGAGATCGGCAGCCGGAAGCGGCGTGGGCCGGCGCTGCCCGGGTTGACGTAGAGCACGCCGTCGCGCTCCTCGACCAACGGCCGGTGCGAATGGCCGCTGACGACGACGCGCACGCCGGCGGCGCGCGGTTCGATGTCGAGGCCGGCGAGGTCGTGGATCGCATAGATCGAGATCGCGCCGGCCTGCACGAACTCGGTCTCGTTCAGGCGCTCGGCCCAGGCCCCGCGGTCGTTGTTGCCGCGCACCGCGGTCACCGGCGCGATCGCCGCGAGTTGCTCGAGCACCGCCGCGTCGCAGATGTCGCCGGCGTGCACGATGCAGTCGCTGCCCTGCAGGAACGCGGCGGCACCCGGCCGGAGCAGGCCGTGGGTATCGGAGATGAGGCCGACGCGGATCATCGGCGCAGTGTGGCCGAACTCGCGACCCACTGCCGAGACGCCAGTCGTCGGGACCTCGACGTTCGCGGCGGCACGCAAGGATCGCCGCTCCGCACGGCCGGGCCAGAATCTACGCATGCTGACGTTCGAATTGCTGGCGACCGAGGGCGAGGCGCGCCGCGGCCGCCTGACCCTGAACCGCGGCGTCGTCGAGACGCCGGTCTTCATGCCGGTCGGCACCTACGGCACGGTGAAGGCGGTGACGCCGGCGTCGCTCGAGGCGATGGGCGCACAGATCATCCTCGGCAACACGTTCCACCTGTGGCTGCGGCCGGGGCTCGACGTGATCCGCGGGTTCGGCGGCCTGCATCGCTTCGAGAACTGGTCGCGGCCGATGCTGACCGACAGCGGCGGCTTCCAGGTCTGGTCGCTCGGCGAGATGCGCAAGATC
>JBDSAB010000572.1:0-5324 GCA_039922395.1 Caldimonas sp. | reverse complement strand
GGCGCTGCGCTGGCTCGTCGGCTACCTGCCGGCGCTCGCGATCTTCGCGGCGCTGATCGTCGTCTGGCAGCTCGCGGTGTCGTTCCTCGGCATCCGCGAGTACCTGCTGCCGAGCCCGGGTTCGGTGCTGCGCGCGATGGTCGGCGACGAGATCCCGTGGGGCCGCCATCTGTGGGTCACCGCGCTCGAGATCGTCGGCGCGTTCGTCCTCGCCGGTCTCGCCGGCGTCGTGCTCGGCGCGGCGATCGCGTGGTCGCCTGCCATGTCGCGCGCGCTGACGCCGTTTCTCGTCTTCGTCAACACGCTGCCGAAGGTCGCCATCGCGCCGCTGTTCCTGATGTGGATGGGCTACGGCATCGTCCCGAACATCCTGATCGGCGCGCTGATCGGTTTCTTCCCGGTCGTCATCAACACCGCCGTCGGGCTGACGCAGATCGACGCCGACCTGATCGACCTCGGCCGCGTCTTCAACGCGCCGAAGTGGAAGGTGTTCCTGAAGATCCGGGTGCCCAATGCCTACCCGTACATCCTGAGCGCGCTGAAGGTGACCGCGACGGCGGCGGTGGTCGGCGCGATCGTCGGCGAGTTCGTCGCCTCGCAGCGCGGCCTCGGCTACGTGATCATCACGACGCAGAGCAGCATGAACACACCGGTCGCGTTCGCGGCGCTGGTCTGGATCTCGCTGCTCGGCCTGCTGCTGTTCGGCTTCGTCGCGCTGCTGTCGAAACTGCTGGTGCCATGGGCGACCGACGTCTGAGCGGCGGATCGTCGCCAGCGTCCGCCGCTCGCGCCGGCGGAACGGATCGGCCATTTCGCGAATCGGAAAGAATGTGTCGCAACCTGCAAGGAGAGTTCGAATGAAGTTCGGCAAGTTCACCTCACTCCGCCCGGCGCTCGGCGCCGTCCTGCTCGCGTTCGCCGCCGGCACCGCGTCGGCCCAGGCGCCGGAGAAGTTCACGTTCGCGCTGAACTGGTTCGCGGTCGGCGACCACGCCGCGTACTGGGTCGCGCTCGACAAGGGCTATTTCACGAAGGCCGGCCTCGACGTCACGCTCGAGAACTCGAAAGGCTCGGGCGACTCGATCGCGAAGGTCGACACCGGCCGTGCCGATGCCGGCCTCGCCGACACGGTCGCGGTGCTCGCCGCCGACGCGCGCGGCGCGAAGGTCAAGATGGTCGGCATGGTGTTCGACAAGACCCCGCTCAACTTCTTCACCTGGAAGGACAAGCCGCTGAAGAGCCCGAAGGACCTCGAGGGCAAGACCCTCGGCGCGCCGCCCGGCGACGGCCAGCGCCAGGCCTGGCCGGCCTTCGCGAAGCTGCACAAGATCGACGAGAGCAAGGTGACCTGGGTCAACATCGAGCCGTCGGCCAAGATCGCGGCGCTCGCCGAGAAGCGCGTCGACGTGATCGGCGACTACACGACCGGCATGCCGTTCTACGAGAAGGCGATGGGCGTCGGCAACGTCGCGATGATGCCGTGGGCCGACACCGGCTTCGACCTCTACAGCATGTCGATCATGGCGAGCGAGAAGACGATGAAGGAGCGCCCGAAGGTGCTGAAGGCGTTTCTGGAGGCGGCCTACATGGGCTGGCGCGACGTGATGAGCGACCCGAAGGGGTCGCTCGCGATCTTCAAGAAGCGTGTGCCCGAGATCGACCTCGCGATCATCGAGCCGAACATGATGCTCGGACTCGACCTGATGCGGACCAAGAACTACGCCGACAAGGGCATCGGCTGGATCGACGAGAAGAAGATGTGCGGCTCGGTCGACACCGTCAACACCTACATGGGCCTGGCGAAGAAGGTCGACTGCAAGGACGTCTACACGACCGAGTTCCTGACCAAGGTCGCGATGCCGCTCGCCGTCAAGTGACCGTTCTTGCCGCCCCGAATGGAGCCGCCTCGCACGCCGCATCGGCGGCGCTGCGACGGCGCGCGGCGGCCGCTTCGGGCGGCCGCATGCCATCGACATGACCGCGAGCCGTCCGCTGATCGAGATCGACCGGGTCGGCATGGTCTACCGGACCGAGAGCGGCTCGGTCGAGGCGCTGCGCGACATCTCGCTCGCGATCGGCGACGGCGAATTCGTCGCGCTGGTCGGGCCGAGCGGCTGCGGCAAGTCGACCTTGATGCGCATCATCGCTGGCCTGCGGCCGGTCACCGCGGGCCGCGTGGTCGTCGACGGCGTACCGGTCGTCGGCCCGGTCTCGCGCGTCGGCATGGTGTTCCAGGCCGCGGTGCTGCTGAAGTGGCGCAGCGTGATCGACAACGTGCTGCTGCCGGCCGAGCTGTCGGGGCAGCGGCCGGCCAAGTACCGCGAGCGCGCGCGCCAGCTGCTCGAGCTGGTCGGCCTCGGCGAGTTCGCCGACAAGCAGCCCCACGAGCTGTCGGGCGGGATGCAGCAGCGCGCGTCGCTGTGCCGGGCGCTGCTGCTCGATCCGCCGATCCTCCTGATGGACGAGCCGTTCGGCGCGCTCGATGCGATGACGCGCGACGAGATGAACCTCGAGCTGCTGCGCATCTGGGGCGAGGGCCGTTTCGATGCCGGCCCTGCGGGCGCGCCGCGGTCCGGGCGCAAGACGATCGTCTTCGTGACCCATTCGATCCCCGAAGCGGTCTTCCTCGCCGACCGCGTCGTCGTGATGACGCCGCGCCCCGGCCGGATCGCCGGCATCCACCAGGTCGAGATCGCGCGGCCGCGCACGGTCGAGGCGCGCGCGCTGCCCGAGTTCGGCCGCCTCACCCTGCAGATCTACCAGGAACTGACCGCCGCGCCGGCGCCGCGGGTGGCCGCGGCCGGCGCGCTGTTGTGAATCGTGAAAGCTTCGGCATGACCCACTCGCCCCGCCTCCAGGTCGTCGACATCGCGCTGTTCGAGCAGCCGTTCCGCTTGCGCATGCCGTTCCGCTTCGGCGTCATCACGGTGACCCATGGCCAGCAGGCGTTCGCGCGCGTCCGCATCCGCCTCGACGACGGCCGCGAGGGCGACGGCTACGCGGCCGAGGCGCTCGGCGCCAAGTGGTTCGACAAGAACCCGGCGCTGACCGACGAGCAGAACGTCGAGCAGCTGCGCAAGGCGATCGAGCTCGCGGCCGACGCGTACCGGGCGGCGCCGCCGCTGACCGCGTTCGACCTGTCGGCCCAGCACTACCGGCAGCAGCTCGAGACCGGTGCCGAGATCGGCCTCTTGCCGCTGGTCGCGAGCTATGGTCCGGCGCTGCTCGATCGCGCGGTGCTCGACGCGCTGTGCCGCCTCGAAGGCGTGTCGTTCTGGACCGCGATGCGCGCCAACCTGCCGGGCCTGCGCGAGCACCCGATCGCGCCGGATCTCGCCGGCTTCGACTTCGCCGCCTTTCTCGCCGAGCTCGCACCGGCCTCGACCATCGAGTCGCGCCACACCGTCGGCCTGGTCGACCCGATCGTCGCCGCCGACCAGCCGGCCGGCACGCGCGTCGACGACGGCCTGCCGGAGACGCTCGAGGAGGTCGTCGCGACCTACGGCCACCGCTTCTTCAAGCTCAAGGTCTCGGGCCGCCTCGATGCCGACCTCGAACGGCTGACCCGCATCGCCGGCGTGCTCGACACGATCCGCGACCCGTTCCAGATCACGCTCGACGGCAACGAGCAGTACGACGATGTCGAGGCGATCGCCGCGCTCTGGGAGGCGATGGAGGCCGAGCCCGCGCTGCAGCGCCTGTGCGCCTCGACGCTCTTCGTCGAGCAGCCGATCAAGCGCCAGGTCGCGCTGGCGCGCAGCGTCCAGCCGCTGGCCCGCTTCCGGCCGGTCATCATCGACGAGTCGGACGGCGATCTCGACGCCTTCGTGCGCGCGCGCACGCTCGGCTACACCGGCGTCTCGTCGAAGAACTGCAAGGGCTTCTACAAGTCGCTGATCAACCTGGCGCGCTGCCGGGTCTGGAACGCCGCCGGCGAAGGCGGCTACTTCATGTCGGGCGAAGACCTGACGACGCAAGCCGGCCTCTCGGTCCAGCAGGACCTCGCACTCGTCAGCCTGCTCGGCTTGACGCACGTCGAGCGCAACGGCCACCACTTCATCGACGGTTTCGCAGGCCGGCCGGCCGCCGAGACCGAGGCCTTCCTCGCGGCGCACCCGGATCTCTACCACCGCCAGCGCGGGCGGGTGCGGCTGCGCATCGAGGGCGGCCTGCTGCACATCGGCTCGCTCGAATGCGCGGGCTTCGGCACGCCGGTGACGCCGGACCTGTCGGCAACCGCGCCGATGCCGAAGGCGGACTGGCCATCCGCTGCCGGCGATCGGTCGGATGGTCTCGCGCAGGTGCCGGCGTGAGGCCTGCGGCAACGCGTCGACGGCATGGTGCCGCCGGCGGCATTCGCTGGTCACGGGGAGCACCACGGTGTCGATGAACGATTACGAAGCCCACGACGGTCTCGGTCTCGCCGAACTGGTCCGGCGCGGCGAGACCACGCCCGCCGAGCTGCTCGATGCGGCGCTGGCGCGCATCGATGCGCGCAATCCGGCGCTGAACGCGGTCGTCACGCCGCTCGCCGATGCGGCGCGGCGCGAGGTCGCGGCCGGCCTCCCCGCCGGACCGTTCACCGGGGTGCCGTTCCTGGTCAAGGAGCTGGTCGCGTCGGTCGCCGGCGCGGCGACGACGGCGGCCTCGCGGCTGTACCGCAACCAGGTCGCGTCGGCCGACAGCGAGATCGTCGCGCGCTTCCGGCGTGCCGGCCTCGTCATCGCCGGCAAGACCAACTCGCCCGAGTTCGGCCTGTCGCCGACGACCGAATCGCGCCTCTACGGCGTGACGCGCAACCCATGGCGCACCGATCTCGCGCCAGGCGGCTCGAGCGGCGGCGCGGCCGCTGCGGTGGCGGCCGGCATGGTGCCGGTTGCCCACGCCACCGACGGCGGCGGCTCGATCCGCATCCCGGCCTCGGCCTGCGGCCTGTTCGGTCTGAAGCCGACGCGTGCGCGCATCACCGCCGGCCCGGAAGGCGGCGAGGGCCTGAGCGGCCTCGCGATCCAGCACGTCGTCTCGCGCAGCGTGCGCGACAGCGCGGCGATGCTCGATGCGATCGCCGGGCCGTTGCCGGGCGATCCGTATGCGGCGGCGCCGCCCGAACGGCCGTGGCTCGACGAGGTGTCGCAAGCGCCGGGCCGGCTGCGGATCGCGTTCGCACGCCGCGCGCCGACCGGCGTGGCGGTCCACGCCGATTGCGTCGCCGCGGTCGAGGACGCCGCGCGCTTGTGCGAATCGCTCGGCCACGATGTCGAGGAGGCCTCGCCGAGCTTCGACGCCGCGGCGCTCGAGCGCGGCTTCATGACGGTGTTCGGCGC
>JBDSAB010000571.1:0-4134 GCA_039922395.1 Caldimonas sp. | reverse complement strand
GGTTTTCGCGCCGGCGTCCAGTCGATCGACGAGACCCGCCTGCCCGATGCCGACGTGCTGGTCCGGGTCGAGCACTCGACGCTCAACTACAAGGACGGCCTCGCGATCACCAACAAGGGGCCGATCGTGCGCGCGTGGCCGATGGTCGCCGGCATCGACGGCGCCGGCACGGTGCTGCAGAGCCGTCATGCCGACTGGAAGGCCGGCGATCGGGTGATCCACAACGGCTGGGGCGTCGGCGAGACGCGCTGGGGCTGCCTCGCGCAGCAGGCCCGGCTCCCAGGCGACGGCCTGGTCCGCCTGCCGTCCGGCTTCTCGACCCGGCAGGCGATGGCGCTCGGCACCGCCGGCTACACCGCGATGCTGTGCGTGCTGGCGATCGAGCGGCACGGGCTGAAGCCGGGCGATGGCGAGGTGCTGGTCACGGGCGCGACCGGCGGCGTCGGCAGCGTGGCGACGGCGCTGCTCGCGAAGCTCGGCCATGCGGTGACCTGCGCGACCGGCAAGGCGAGCGAGGCCGACTACCTGACGCGGCTCGGCGCCCGCCACGTGATCGATCGGGCCGAACTCACCGGCGCCGGCAAGCCGCTGCAGAAGGAGCGCTGGGCCGCCGTCGTCGACGCGGTCGGCAGCCACACGCTGGTCAATGCACTGGCGCAGACGCGCTACGGCGGCGTCGTCGCGGCCTGCGGGCTGGCGCAGGGCAGCGACCTGCCGGGCACGGTGCTGCCGTTCATCCTGCGCGGCGTGACGCTGGCCGGCATCGACAGCGTGATGGCGCCGATCGCACGGCGTCGCGAGGCGTGGGAGCGTCTCGCTCGCGACATCGATCCGGCTGCGCTCGAGGCGATGACCACCGAGGTGCCGCTCGGCGATGCCGTTGCCAACGCACACGCGTTGATGGAAGGCCGCGTCCGCGGCCGCGTCGTCGTCACGATCTGAAGGACGGCGGCGCGACGCGCCGCACACTCAGCGGATCAGCTGCAGCACCGAGCGGAACGCGGGGTGCTTGCAGGTCTCGAGCCACTCGAAGACGACCATCTCGGTTGTCACGATGTCGGCGCCAAGGGAGCGGGCGCGTGCGGTCGCCGCATCGCGATCGAACACACGGCGCGAGCCGACGGCGTCGCTGACCCACTTGACCGGGCGGCCGGCCTCGAGCAGGCGCGCGACCGTCTGCATCACGCAGACATGGGCTTCGCAACCGGCGACGACCAATGTGTCGCGACTGGCCGGCAACTGTTCCAGAAAGCCCGGCTCCGAGACTGCAGAGAAGAAGAACTTGGCGACGGTTCGATCACAGAGCTCGCGCACTGCGAAGACGTTCGGTCCGAGCCCGTCGGGGTTCTCCTCGGTACCGATGACCGGGATGCGCAGCTCGCGCGCCGCGGTCGCGAGCTGGACCAGGCGCCGCACCACTTCGTCGCCATCGTGGATCGCCGGCAGCAAGCGCGCTTGCGGGTCGATGATCAGCAACGTCGAACGGTCGGCCTGGCACAGCGTCATGGCTCTCTCGGTATCGGAAGTCGGGTCCGCGCCATTCTGCGCCGCGCCGCTTCTTAGAATGGACCGGTCGTCTCAGCGGATGTCGTCGCCATGTTCATGAGCTCGTCGGACTACAAGGAATCGCTGCGCCGCTACAAGCCGCGCGTGTTCGTCGACGGCGAGCGGATCGACAGCGTCACCGATGCGCCCTCACTGCAGCCCGGCATCAACGCGCTCGGCGTCAGCTACGACTACGCGCTGCGCGACGAGCTGGCGCCATTGATGCGCGCCGTGCAGGCGAGCAGCGGGAAGACCGTCAACCGCATGCTGCACATCGACACGAGCAGTGGCGACCTGCTGAACAAGCTCGAGGCCGTCCGCGTGCTCTGTCAGGAGACCGGCTGCGCGCAGCGCTATCTGGCGCACGATGCGTTCAGCGCGCTCGACCAGGCGACCGCACTGATCGACGCCGACAAGGGCACCGCCTACCGCGAACGCTTCTTCGCCTACCTGCACGACGCGCAAGACCGCGACATCAGCGTCGGCATCGCGATGACCGATGCGAAGGGCGACCGCAGCCGGCGTCCGCACCAGCAGGCGAATGCGGACAGCTATGTCCACATCGTCGAGCGCACGCCGCAGGGCATCGTCATCTCGGGCACCAAGGCGATCGTGACGGCGGCGCCCTACGTCCACGAATTCATGGTGATGCCGTGCCGCAACATGAGCGAGGCCGATGCCGACTTCGCGGTCTGCTGCGCGGTGCCGTGCGACGCCGACGGCCTGACGATCGTCGCGCGGCCGGCCGGCCGCCCGGGCGAGAAGGCGGCGCTGTTCTCGAACCGCTATGGGCAGTCGACCGGCGTGCTGATCTTCGACCGCGTGTTCGTGCCGTGGGAGCGGGTCTTCCTGGCCGGCGAATGGGAGCACTCTGCCGCGCTGACCTACAGCTATGCGACCCACCACCGGCACACCTGCATCGGCGCGCGCCCCGGCTTCGGCGACCTGCTGATCGGTGCCGGCGCACTGATGTGCGAGGCCAACGGCTTCGATCCGGGCAGCGAGACGCACCTGCGCGAGCAGATGGTCGAGCTGATCAAGATCACCGAAGGGTTCTATGCCTGCGGCGTGGCCGCGAGCGTCTACGCGACCGCCGCGCCGCACTCGGGCACTTTCATGCCGGACCCGGTGTTTGCGAACATCGGCAAGCTGCTGCTGGCGACCCAGATCTATGACATGCACCGGATCGCGCACTACGTGTCGGGCGGCCTGATCGTCACGTTGCCCGGGCCCGACGAAGACCACAACCCGGAAACGTCGGCAACCCTGGCCGAGGCGCTGCGCGCGAACCCCGACGTGCCGTACGACAAGCGCATCGAGGCAGCCCGCTTCCTCGAGGACCTGACGGCGTCATACCAGGGCGGCTGGTATTCGGTGATCAGTCTCCACGGCGGCGGCTCGCCGGCTGCGATGAAGCAGGAGATCTGGCGCAACTACCCGGTCGGCAACAAGGTCGAGCTGGTCGAGCGGCTGCTGAATCGCGGCCTGCTGGCCGACGATCCGCAGCGCCGGATCACTGCCAACAAGCAGCCGGGGCGCTGCTGCGACACCGGCTGCACGCCGCCCGGCAAGCCGGTGATGGTTGATCTGCCGCAAGTCGCGACGCTGCGGCGCGGCGATGATTCCTGATTTGCTGCCCGGAGATTCGATGCCTTCTTCAACTGCCACCGGCTTTGCCGGCTTCCAGCGCCGCTCCCTCGTTGACCGCGATGCGTTCTGGGCCGAGCAGGCGAAGCTGATCGACTGGGAGCGGCCCTTCGACAGCGTCTGCGACAACAGTGGTGCTCCCTTCACCCGCTGGTTCGTCGGCGGCCGCACGAACCTGTGTCACAACGCGGTCGACCGTCACCTCACCGCGCGGGCGGCGCAGAACGCGCTGATCTACGTGTCGACGGAGACCGGCGCCGAGCGCGTCTACAGCTTCGCCGATCTGCACGCCGAGGTGAATCGCATGGCGGCCAGCCTGCAGGCGCTCGGTGCGAAGACCGGCGACCGCGTGCTGATCTACATGCCGATGGTTCCGGAGGCGGTGTTCGCGATGCTGGCTTGCGCGCGCATCGGCGCGATCCATTCGGTGGTGTTCGGCGGCTTCGCGAGCGGCAGCCTCGCGAGCCGGATCGACGATGCCGAGCCGGTGCTGGTCGTCAGCGCCGATGCCGGCAGCCGAGGCGGCAAGGTGCTCGCCTACAAGCCGTTGCTCGACGAGGCGATTCGGCTGGCCCGCCACAAGCCGACCAAGGTGCTGCTGGTCGATCGCGGGCTCGCGCCGATGGAGCACGTCGCCGGTCGCGACGAGGACTACGCGACGCTGCGCGAGCGCCATCTCGAAGCCCGCGTGCCCTGCGCGTGGCTCGAATCGACGGCGCCGAGCTACACGCTCTACACCAGCGGCACGACCGGCTCGCCGAAGGGCGTGCAGCGCGACACCGGCGGCTACGCGGTGGCTCTTGCGGCCAGCATGACGCACATCTTCTGCGGCCAGCCGGGCGAGACCTACTTCTCGACCAGCGACATCGGCTGGGTCGTCGGCCACAGCTACATCGTCTACGGGCCGCTGATCGCCGGCATGGCGACGATCCTCTACGAAGG
>JBDSAB010000570.1:0-6536 GCA_039922395.1 Caldimonas sp. | reverse complement strand
GCCGGGCGCGGCGGCGCGCAGCCGGTCGCGGTAGATGCGGCGCAGCGCCGAGCAAGCGACGGCGAGACCTTGCGGCCAGCGCTCGGCATCGGCGAGGCAGGCGCCAATGCGATCGAGCCAGGGCCAGCGGTCGGCGTCCTCGAGCGGAATGCCGGCGCGCATGCGCGCGACGTTCGCCTCGGGATGGAGACCGTCTCCGTCGATGAAGTGGAGACCGAGCCGGTCGGCGATGCCTGCCGCGACAGTCGACTTGCCACAGCCTGAGACGCCCATCACGACAACCGCGAGGCGCGCACCCGAAGGACCGGCAGAGCGTGTCATGTCCACAAGGATAGGGGCGTGTCGGGTCTCGTCCCGGACGCTACAGTCCACCATCGACGGGCCGGCGACAGACCCGCGGCCGCGCCGGCGTGATGCCGACCGGGCGTCGACAAAACTCGGGAGTGCGGGCAACGAATGGGCGACAGCGCCGAAGAGATCCGGAGGGACGTGCAGACGATCGGCCGCATCGACGCGGTGCCGATGCTGCTGCGCGTGGTCAGCGAAACGACCGGCATGGGCTTCGCGGCGGTCGCCCGCGTCACCGCCGGCACCTGGACGGCCTGTGCGGTGCACGACCGGATCGACTTCAACCTGAAGCCCGGCGGCCAGCTCGATGTCCATACGACCCTCTGCAAGGAAGTGCGCGACGCGCGCGCGCCGGTGCTGATCGACCAAGCCAGCCTCGACCCGGTCTACTGCAATCACCACACGCCGCAGCTGTACAAGATCGAGAGCTACGTCTCGGTGCCGATCGTGCTGTCGAACGGCGAGTACTTCGGCAACCTGTGCGCGATCGATCCGCGGCCGGCGAAGGTGAAGGAGCCACAGATCCTCGGCATGTTCACGTCGTTCGCGCAGTTGATCGCGCTCCACCTCGAGGCCGAGCGCGACAGCGAGGCCACCGAGGCGGCGCTGCTCGACGAACGCGCGGCCGGCGAGCTGCGCGAGCAGTTCATCGCGGTGCTCGGCCACGACCTGCGCAACCCGCTGGCCTCGATGTCGGCTTGCGGGCTGCTGCTCGATCGCCAAGCCGACGATCCGGCCAAGGTCCGCACGATCGCGCGCCGCATCGACGAGAACGCGCGCCGCATGTCGGCGCTGATCGACGACACGCTCGACCTTGCGCGCAGCCGACTCGGCGGCGGGATGAACGTGCTGACTGCGCCGGTCGACAACCTCGACGGCGCGTTGCGCGCGGTTGTCGCCGAGCTGCGCGAGGCCCATCCGGAGCGCGTGATCGAGGCGCGCATCGAAATCGGCACCCGCGTCGTCTGCGACCGTGGCCGGGTCCAGCAGCTCGTCTCGAACCTGCTCGCCAATGCGCTCGTCCACGGCTCGACCGCCGGCCCGGTGTCGCTCGAGGCGAGCACGTCCGACGGCTCGATCCGGATCGAGGTCGCGAACGACGGCGAGCCGATTCCGGCCGAGAGCCTGCCGAAGGTCTTTGCGCCGTTCTGGCGCAGCTCGACCTCGGCGGCTCGCGAAGGCCTCGGCCTCGGCCTCTATATCTGTGCCGAGATCGTCAAGGCGCACCACGGCACGCTCGAGGTCTCGTCGACCGCGGAGGCCGGGACGCGCTTCACCGCGCGGCTGCCGCTGCAGGCCGGTCCGCCCGTTCACTGACAAGATGACGGTACGCCTCGGGCGGATTGACGAGGCTTCGATGCGCTTCGCGAACGACAGGAGGAGACGATGATCTTCGAACAAGTCCCGACCGGCGGCTGTCAGTCGTACCTGATCGGCTGCGGCGACACCTGCGCCGCCGCGCTGATCGACCCCGAGATCAGCCAGATCGACCACTACGTCGCCCTGGCCGCACGCGAGGGCCTGCGCGTGCGCTACGTGATCGACACCCACACGCATGCCGACCACTTTTCGGCGACGCGCGAGATCGCACGCCAGCTCAACGTGCCGGTGATCATGCACCGCTCGAGCCCGGCGCCGTTCGTCGACATGCGGCTCGGCGACGGCGAGCTGATCGTGCTGGGCAAGCTGCGGCTGCAGGCGATCCACACGCCCGGGCACACGCGCGACTCGATGTGTTTGATGGTCGAGGACCGTGTGTTCACCGGCGACACCTTGCTGATCGGCGCGACCGGCCGCACCGACCTGCCGAGCGGCGATCCGGAAGCGCTCTACGACAGCCTGTTCGATCGCCTGCTGAAGCTCGACCCGGCGCTCAAGGTCTATCCGGCGCACGACTACAAGGGGCGCAGCCATTCGACGATCGGCGACGAGATCGCGACCAACCCGCGCCTGCAGAAGCGCGAGCGCGCCGCGTTTGTCGAGATGATGCGCAACCTCAACCTGACGATGCCCACCCACGTCACCGAGGCACTGCGCACCAACATGAGCGGCGGCAAGACGGTGTCGCAGCTGCTCGCGCAGGCGGCAGCGACGGTGCCGTTCATGTCGATGGCCGAGCTGAAGGCCCGCGTCGAGGCGCAGGAAGACGACCTGATCGTCCTCGACGTGCGCGAGCGCGACGCCTACGAGGCCGCCCACATTCCCGGCGCGCGCCTGCTGCCGCGCGGGCAGCTCGAGCTGCGCGTCAACCAGGACCTGCCCGATCCGACCCGGCGCATCCTCGCCTGCTGCGAGCTCGGCTACATCTCGACCCTGGCCGCATCGACGTTGCGCGAAATGGGGTTTCAGCATGCCGTCGCGCTCGACGGCGGCATGAAGGCGTGGCGCGAGTCGGGCTACCCGACCAAGCCGGGCCGCGAGCCCTGACCGGGCGGCCTGTCGCGCACTGCTTCGGTCGCTCGAATAGCGTGCACGTTTGAGGGCGCATGCACAGCAAACGGCGCAAAGATGCCGTTTGAGAGTGGGCAACGGATGGGATGTGTTGTTCGTAACCCTGTTGATAACGAGTGGTTACAGATTGCCGGGTCGGGCATCTTTACAGCGCTCCTTTTCTCCTTAAAACTGGTCGATCCCCTGGCTCTTGGATGTCCGCGATGGACCCGAAGAAGCAATCCGGCCCGCGCCGCGTCTGGCGCATGACCGCCGACGCGCCGCAAGGCGAAGTTCTCGAACTGGTTCCGAAGCCCACCCCGGCGGAGGCCGCGGCAGTGCGCAAGGCCGCGCTCGAAGCCACCGGCGAGACACAGGCGAAGGTCCTCGACCCGGCCAAGGTACCGAGCTGGCAGGCCTCGTCGTGGGACCTGATGACCGGCCTCAAGGTGCGCGACGTCTCGGACACGATCCCCGATCGCATCTTCGACGAGCTGTTCGGCTCGCAAGGCCCGTTGCCGTCGGCACCTGCGCCGCGTCGGCGCTGAGCCCGCGGGCAAAGCCTTTGGCTTAGCCCCTCACCGGCGACTTGTCACCGCGGAAGCGGGCGCGTCTCTGCAGCTGCACCGCCTGCGCGCGGACTGTGGTTTTCGAAGCAATTGGTTGCCATCTCAGGGGCGGCGCGAGCATTTCTCCTACATCATCGCGCCCGGTGCGTCGGTACCTTGTGAGGTCCGCAACGATGGAGTCGGTATGAACCAGGTCGAGCGTCGAGAACACAATCGCGATCCGAAAGATGAGCTGCTGCCGGAGGTCCTGGCGCTGCTGAAGAGTTGCGGCGCCGAGATTCGTGAAAGCGACCGTCAGCGCCTCGCCGATGTGAAAGCGGCCGATCAGCCGCGCGACCGCCGCCGCGGCGATCGCCGAGCTGTCGCTTATCCGCAGCAGGGCTGATCCGACAGTTCCGGCGTGGCGGCCGATGAGCCGCCCCACCCACCGGGCCCTCGCCATCGAGGCGCCGACCTTCTCTTCCACCGCGCCCCCGGTCGCCGCCTCACTGCGACATGTCCAGCGAACCTGAGGTGAGCGAACCGCCGGCAGGATCCGATGGGCCCGCGACGATCGAGCCGATGCTCGCAAAGGCGGTCGATGCGATCCCCGAGGCCGGCGACTTCCTGTTCGAGCCCAAATGGGACGGCTTTCGGGCCATCGTCTTCCGCTCGTCGGCCGGTGACGTCGCGATCCAGAGCCGGGACCTGCGGCCGTTCGATCGCTACTTTCCGGAACTGCACGATGCGCTCGCCGCCGCGCTGCCGCCGAGTTGCGTGCTGGACGGCGAGATCGTCGTCGCGACGCCGCGCGGCCTCGACTTCGATGCGCTGCAGCAGCGCATCCATCCTGCGGCGTCGCGGATCGCGCGGCTGGCGCGCGAGACACCGGCCTCGTTCGTCGCGTTCGACCTGCTCGCCCGGGACGGCCACAGCCTTGTCGAGCACACGCAGCGCGAGCGTCGCGCGGCGCTCGAAACCCTGCTCGCCGACGCGAAACCGCCGCTCCATCTGACGCCCGCGACGACCGATCGCGGCCAGGCGGCGCAATGGCTCGAGCACTTCGAAGGTGCCGGCCTCGACGGCATAGTCGCGAAGCCGATCGACGGGCCATACCGGCCAGGCAAGCGGGTGATGCTGAAGATCAAGCACGTGCGCACCGCCGACTGCGTCGTCGCCGGCTTTCGCTGGCACCGCAGCATGCTGGAAGGCGGCCCCGAGGCGGTCGGCTCGCTGCTGCTCGGCCTGTTCGACGACGCCGGCGTGCTGCACCACGTCGGCATCACCTCGTCGTTCACGATGGCGATGCGTCGCAGCCTCGTCTCGGAGCTGGCGCCGCTCCGCAACGACGCCCTGGCCGCTCATCCATGGCGCGGCTGGGCCGAGCAGGATGCGGCGGCGGCTAACGGCGGCAACAGCCAATCGGCATCGGCGCAGCGGATGCCCGGCGCGAAAAGCCGCTGGAGCGGCGGCAAGGACCTGTCGTGGGAGCCGTTGCGGCCCGAGCGGCTCTGCGAGGTGAAGTACGACCACCTGCAAGGCGACCGCTTCCGGCACGCGACGACGTTCGTGCGCTGGCGCGTCGACAAGCGGCCGGCCGACTGCCGCTACGACCAGCTCGAAACGGTCGCACCGTACGCGCTGAAGCGCATCTTCGCGCGCTAGGTCGCAACTGACCCGCTTCGGTGCATGAGATGCGCCGTTTCGGAAGCACTCGCGGCTGCCGAACCCGCTCGCCGAACCATTCCCCACCTGCCGACTCGGGCGTCCGAGTCGCTGCTTCGATGGCAGACCGGATGGCACACGTCTTGCGAAACAGCGCTGGTATACCGCTGCGTGCACCAGACCCATGCAGGTCGAGCGCGGCGGCGCGCACATCCACAACCGGAGGGAACCTGACATGACCGACACGCTCGACCCCAGCCGCCGCCGCGCCCTAGCCCAGCTCTCGGTCGGCTCGCTGACGACGCTCGCGCCGTGGGCGCTGTCGACGTCGTTCGCGCAGGCCAAGCCGCTGACGGTCGGCGTCATCTATGTGGGCCCGCGCGACGACTTCGGCTACAACCAGGCGCAGGCGCAGGCCGCGGCCGAAGTCAAGAAGCTTCCGGGCGTCAAGGTCGTCGAGGAAGAGAACGTCCCCGAGACCACCGCGGTCCAGAAGACGATGACCGGCATGATCGCGCAGGACGGTGCGAAGGTGCTGTTCCCGACCTCGTTCGGCTACTTCGATCCGCACGTGCTCGCGGTCGCGCCGAAGAACCCCGACGTCCGCTTCTCGCATTGCGGCGGCCTGTGGACCGAGGCGAACCCGAAGAACTCCGGCAGCTACTTCGGCTACATCGAGGAGTGCCAGTACCTGAACGGCGTGATCGCCGGGCACATGAGCAAGAGCAAGAAGATCGGCTTTGTCGCGGCCAAGCCGATCCCGCAGGTGCTGAAAAACATCAACGCGTTCACGATGGGCGCGCGCTCGGTCGATCCGAAGATCACGACGACGGTGATCTTTACCGGCGAATGGTCGATGCCGGTCAAGGAGGCCGAAGCGACCAACAGCCTGGCCGACCAGGGCATCGATGTCTTCACGATGCACGTCGACGGGCCGAAGGTCGTGGTCGAGACCGCGGCCAAGCGCGGCAAGATGGTGTGCGGCTACCACGCGAGCCAGGCCAAGCTGGCGCCCAACGCCTACCTGACCGGCGCCGAGTGGAACTGGCCGACCGCGTACAAGACGGTCGTCGAAGCGGCGCAGGCCGGCAAGCCGCATCCGAACTTCATCCGCGGCGGCCTGAAGGACGGCTACGTGAAGATGTCGGCCTACGGACCGATGGTCCCGGACGCCGCGAAGAAACAGGCCGATGGCCTGAAGGCGAAGATGGTCGCAGGCACGTTCGACATCTTCGCCGGCGGCGCCTCGGGCCTGAAGGACAACAAGGGCGCGGTCGTCGTCCCTGCAGGCAAGGCGATCAAGCAGACCGACATCGAGCTCGAGAAGATGAACTATCTGGTCGAAGGCGTGATCGGCTCGGCCTGAACGGACGTCGAGCCTGTCCGCACCCCGCGCGCGCGGGCTTGCTCCGACCCGCTCCGAGCCGCGAGCCCGCGGCCCGCCCTCCTCCGAACCGCCCATGCGCCCCGCCTTCGCCGAAACCGCCCTGCCGCTGGCCGCGCTGGCCGCGGCCCTGCTGCTGTTCGGCGGCTTCGTCTGGCTCG
>JBDSAB010000569.1:0-6497 GCA_039922395.1 Caldimonas sp. | reverse complement strand
CATGCATAGGACGCTTCGCTGATTTCTAGACGGGTCGCTGCGCGACCCGTCATCGGTCAGCCAAATGCAAAAGGGGTCGCATCGCGACCCCTTTCTGTTTGGTGCACGTGCAGCTGACGCTGCCGTGATGACTATTTCAACTTCGTTTCCTTGTAGGTCACGTGCTTGCGTGCCTTCGGATCGAACTTGATCAGCTCGAGCTTTTCCGGCGTCGTCTTCTTGTTCTTGTCGGTCGTGTAGAAATGACCGGTCCCGGCGCTCGATTCGAGCTTGATCTTCTCGCGTCCACCTTTTGCCATGATCGGCTCCTAGCTCAGTTCAATTCAGATTTCGCCGCGGGCGCGCAGATCGGCGACGACCTGTTCGATGCCCACCTTGTCGACCATGCGCAGGCCGGCGCTCGAGATGCGCAGACGGATCCAGCGGTTCTCGTTCTCGACCCAGAAGCGCCGGTACTGAAGGTTCGGCAGGAAGCGACGCTTGGTTTTGTTGTTGGCGTGGGACACATTGTTCCCAACCATCGGGCGCTTGCCCGTGACTTGACAGACGCGTGCCATGACGCTACTCCGGATTTCGGCAAAGACGACGATTATAGCCCGCCGAGCGCGCCGGTCCAGACCCCTCTGCGGTCCGACCTCGGAATGCGGCTTACTGCTCGAGGAAGCGCTGGGCGTCGAGCGCCGCCATGCAGCCCGTGCCGGCGCTGGTGATCGCCTGCCGGTACACATGGTCCTGCACATCGCCCGCCGCGAAGACGCCGGGCACGCTGGTCATCGTCGCCAGCCCCGACAGGCCGCTTCGCGTGATGATGTAGCCGTCCTTCATCTCGACGTGGCCCTTGAAGATGTCGGTGTTCGGCTGGTGGCCGATCGCGATGAAGCAGCCGGTCAATGCGATCTCCTGGGTGGTGCCATCGCGGGTGCTCTTCAAACGCACGCCGGTGACGCCGCTCGCATTGCCGAGCACCTCGTCGAGCGTCTCCCATAGGTGGAGCTGGACCTTGCCCGATTCGATCTTGGCCATCAGCTTGTCAACCAGGATCGCCTCGGCGCGAAACTTGTCGCGACGGTGGACCACATGCACCTTCGAGGCGATGTTCGAGAGGTAGAGCGCCTCCTCCACCGCGGTGTTGCCGCCGCCGACCACGCAGACCTCCTGCCCGCGGTAGAAGAATCCGTCGCAGGTCGCGCATCCGCTGACGCCACGACCCATGAATGCTTCTTCGGACGGCAAGCCGAGGTACTTGGCCGATGCGCCCGTCGCGATGATCAGGGCGTCGCAGGTGTAGCCGCCCGAATCACCGACCAGTGTGAACGGGCGCTTCGACAGGTCGACCGTGTTGATGTGGTCGAAGACGATCTTGGTGTCGAAGCGTTCGGCGTGCTTCAGGAACCGCTGCATCAGGTCGGGCCCCATCACGCCGTCGACGTCGGCCGGCCAGTTGTCGACATCGGTCGTCGTCATCAACTGCCCGCCCTGCGCGATGCCGGTCACCAGCATCGGCTTCAGGTTGGCACGCGCCGCGTAGATCGCCGCGGTGTAGCCGGCCGGCCCCGAGCCGAGGATCAGGACGTGGGCGTGCTGGGAAGGTGTGCTCATGGTCGAAGGCGGGTTGGGCGCCCGCGGATGTGACGCGCAAGTCTGACATGGGGTGCGATCCCGCTGGCGTCAACGCGCGATATGGTGACAATAGTCAAATTGATGAAAACATTAGATTTTCACGAGCCCCCGACGGCCCGGCGGCACGTCCGCCACGAACCCTGAAAGGCAACTTCAGATGGCCATGCTTTCGAACCTCGACCTGATCCGGCGCGTACCGCTGTTCTCTCTCCTGACGAACGACCAGGCGCAAGGCATCGCCGACAGCGTCGTCAAGCGGCGCTTTCGGCGCGGAGAGATTGTCGTCGAGCACGGCAAGAAGTCGAACGCGCTCTACATCCTGCTGACCGGCCGAGCCCGCGTGCTGACGGCTGATTCGCGCGGTCGC
The DNA here is from genome assembly GCA_039922395.1 of Caldimonas sp. Lineage (GTDB taxonomy): Bacteria > Pseudomonadota > Gammaproteobacteria > Burkholderiales > Burkholderiaceae_C > Schlegelella_A. Next base: position 4,510 of record JBDSAB010000569.1, on the reverse strand, counting down.
GAGGTGATCCTCGCGGTGCTGCAGTCGGGCGACTATGTCGGCGAGATGAGCCTGATCGACAACGAGCCGCATTCGGCGACCGTGCGCGCCGAGGTGCAGACCGACATGCTGATCCTCGGCCGTGCCGAGTTCGCGCGCTGCCTACCCGAAAACTCCAGCCTCTCGTACGCGATCATGCGTGGGCTCGTGAACCGCCTGCGCGCGGCCGACCGGCAGATCGAATCGCTCGCGTTGCTCGACGTCTACGGCCGTGTCGCCCGTACGCTTCTCGACATGTCCGAGATGGACGGCGAACTGAAGATCATCCGCAACAAGGTGTCGCGTCAAGACCTCGCCAAGGTCGTCGGCGCGTCGCGCGAGATGGTGAGCCGGGTCATGAAGGACCTCGAAGGGCGCGGCATGGTGCAGACCCAGGAGAACGGCTGGGTCGTCATCAAGGAACTCACCGCCAACTGAGTTTCGTCGCCGCAGCGACAGCCGACCCTGGATTGCGTCACGGATTGCCGGAGCCCGCGTGCTGAGGCACTGGGCAGCGGCGTGCGTTCCACCACAATTCCTGCATGACATTTCCCCTCGGTTCCCTGCGCGGCGAAGGCGCCGTCACGACGGCCGCAACGGCGGCCTCCTATCCGCGTAACGGCGCCCGCACCACGGCGCCGTCGCCCCACTCGCCCGGCATGATCCGAGCCCAGTTCCGGCTCCTCGTGGGTGCCGTCCTCATGTTGCTGGCGCTGCTCGCGCTGGCCACGCACAGCGGCCTCGACCCGGCATTCTCGACCTCGGGCAGCGGCGGCCACGTCGCCAACAAGGCCGGCATCGTCGGCGCCTGGTTCTCCGACTGCGCGTTCTTCCTGTTCGGCTATTCGTTCTGGTGGGTGCTCGTCATCGGCGCGCGCGCCTGGCTCGGCGCCCTGGCGCGCGTGCTGCGCAGCGAATCGCACCTCGCGCCGCAGCACCCGACCGAGCAGGTGCCGGCCTGGGCCGCCTGGCTCGGCCTCGCGTTGCTGCTGGCGGCGAGCGCCTCGCTGGAGTGGACTCGCCTCTACCAGTGGGAAGGGCGCGTTGCCGGTGGCCATGCCGGTGGCGTGCTGGGCTATGTGCTCGGCACGACGAGCATGAAGCTGCTCGGCTTCGCCGGCTCGGGCGTGTTCTGGATCGCGGCACTGGTGGCCGGCATCTCGCTGTCGCTGCGCTTCTCGTGGCTGCGCCTGGCCGAACGGATCGGCGAGAGCATCGAATCGCTGCGCACGCGCCGGGTCGAGCGCATCGACCGGGCCGAGGACATGCGCCTCGGCGAGCGCGCGCTGCGCGAGCGCGAAGAGCTGGTCGAGGTCGAGCACCAGCTGCAGGAGGACCACCTGCCGATCGTGATCGAGGCGCCGGTGCTTGACGTGCCGAAGAGCGCGCGGGTCGTCAAGGAGCGCCAGAAGCCGCTCTTCAAGGAGCTTGCCGACACCAAGCTGCCGCAGGTCGACCTGCTCGATGCGGCGCCCGGCCGCGTCGAGTCGGTGGCGTCCGAGACGCTCGAGATGACCTCGCGGATGATCGAGAAGAAGCTGAAGGACTTCGGCGTCGAGGTAAGGGTCGTCGCCGCGCTGCCGGGCCCGGTGATCACGCGCTACGAGATCGAGCCGGCGACCGGCGTCAAGGGCTCGCAGGTCCTCAACCTCTCGAAGGACCTGGCGCGTTCGCTCAGTCTCGTCAGCATCCGCGTCGTCGAGACCATCCCCGGCAAGACGACGATGGCGCTCGAGCTGCCGAACGCGAAGCGGCAGACGATTCGCCTCTCCGAAATCCTCGGCTCCGAGGTCTACAACGACGCCTCGTCGCAGCTGACGATGGGCCTCGGCAAGGACATCGTCGGCAACCCGATCGTCGCCGACCTGGCGAAGATGCCGCACTGCCTGGTCGCTGGCACGACCGGCGCGGGCAAGTCGGTCGGCATCAACGCGATGATCCTGAGCCTGCTCTACAAGGCCGAGGCGCGCGACGTTCGCTTGATCCTGATCGATCCGAAGATGCTCGAGATGAGCGTCTACGAAGGCATCCCGCACCTGCTCTGCCCGGTCGTCACCGACATGAAGCAGGCCGCGAATGCGCTCAATTGGGGCGTCGGCGAGATGGAGCGGCGCTACAAGCTGATGAGCAAGCTCGGCGTGCGCAACCTGTCGGGCTACAACAAGAAGATCGCCGACGCCGCCGAGCGCGGCGAGCTGCTGCCCAACCCGTTCAGCCTGACGCCGGAGCAGCCGGAGCCGCTCGAGCGCCTGCCGTTCATCGTCGTCGTCATCGACGAGCTGGCCGACCTGATGATGGTCGTCGGCAAGAAGATCGAGGAGCTGATTGCGCGGCTCGCGCAGAAGGCGCGCGCGTCCGGCATCCACCTGATCCTCGCGACCCAGCGGCCGAGCGTCGACGTCATCACCGGGCTGATCAAGGCGAACATCCCGACCCGCCTGAGCTTCCAGGTCTCGAGCAAGATCGACAGTCGCACGATCCTCGACCAGATGGGCGCCGAAGCGCTGCTCGGCATGGGCGACATGCTGTACCTGCCGTCCGGCACCGGCTTTCCGGTCCGCGTGCACGGCGCCTTCGTCAGCGACGACGAGGTGCATCGCGTCGTCAGTTATTTGAAGAGCCAGGGCGAGCCGAATTACATCGAGGGCATCCTGGAGGGCGGCACGCTCGACGGCGAGGGCGGCGACGCGATCGGCGGCGAAGCCGGCGGCGACGCCGAGGCCGACCCGATGTACGACCAGGCCGTCGGCATCGTGCTGCAGCACCGCCGAGCGTCGATCTCGCTGGTTCAGCGCCACTTGCGCATCGGCTACAACCGCGCCGCCCGGCTGCTGGAACAAATGGAGAAATCCGGACTCGTATCCAGCATGTCCACCAACGGCAACCGCGACATCCTCGTGCCGGCCCGCGCCGAATGATCGCCGCGCTGCGCCTCGGCGCGGTCGCGCTGCTGATGGCGTGCGCCGTGCCGGCTCGCGCCGACTCGGTCGACACCCTGCGCGAATTCGTTCGCGACGTGAAGACCGGCCGTTCGACCTTCACGCAGACGGTCACGGCACCCGACGGCGCGAAGAAGAAGTCGTCAAGCGGCAGCTTCGAATTCGCGCGGCCGAATCGCTTTCGCTTCGCGTATGCAAAGCCGTTCGAGCAGCTGATCGTCGCCGACGGCCGCAAGGTCTGGATTTACGACGCCGATCTGAACCAGGTCAGCGCCCGCAAACTGTCGAGCGCGCTCGGCGCGACGCCGGCGGCGCTGTTGGCGGGCGGCTCGCTCGAGATCGATTTCGACCTCGCGGCGATGCCGGCAAAGGACGGGCTAGACTGGGTCAAGGCGACGCCGAAGGCGAAGGACGGTGCGTTCCAGTCGGTCCTGATCGGCTTTCGCGGCAAGGACCTCGCCGCGGTCGAGATCGTCGACAGCTTCGGCCAGCGCTCGCTGCTGCAGTTCGCACAGCTGGCCGCCAACGTGGCGATCGCGCCCGAGCGGTTCGTGTTCACGGTGCCGCCGGGCGCTGATGTGATCGAGCAGTAGGCCGGCGGGCCGCGGCGGTCGTGCCGCGCCTCACCAGCCGACCCACGCCCTGCGGGCTGGGTCGTCGAGGCCGAGGACCTCGGCGTACAGGCGGGCCGACAAGCCCCGCCGCCCCGGTGCCGGCGATACCGCTGCGACAATCAATTGCATGCCTGCCGCCTCAATGGAGCTGCCGTTCCAAGAGCCGCCCGCGCCTCCGCTCGCCGAGCGGCTGCGGCCGCGCACGCTCGACGAGATGATCGGCCAGCAGCACCTGCTCGGCGCCGGCAAGCCGCTGCGGGTTGCGTTCGAATCGGGACGGCTGCACTCGATGATCCTGTGGGGTCCGCCGGGCGTCGGCAAGACGACCGTGGCGCGCCTCGTCGCGCAGGGTTTCGACGCCCAGTTCATCGCGATGTCGGCGGTGCTCGGCGGCGTCAAGGACATCCGCGAGGCGGTCGAGCGCGCGCAGGCGGCGCAATCGCAGGGCCGTCGCACGGTGGTCTTCGTCGACGAGGTGCACCGCTTCAACAAGGCCCAGCAGGACGCCTTCCTTCCGCACGTCGAGTCGGGCCTCTTCACGTTCATCGGCGCGACCACCGAGAACCCGTCGTTCGAGGTCAACTCGGCGCTGCTGTCGCGGGCGACGGTGCATGTGCTGAAGCCGCTCGACGATGCCGACCTCGGCATCCTGCTCGACCGCGCGGCCGAGCTGCTGACGGCGCCGGAACTGACCGACGCGGCCCGCAAGCGCCTGATCGGCTACGCCGACGGTGACGCGCGCCGCCTGCTGAATGCCTACGAGAACCTGATCGCGATGGTCGGCGATCGCGCTGCAGCGACGCCGTCGGCGCCGCCGGCTGCGATCGACGAAGCGACTCTCGAGCATGCGCTCGGCGAGCAGCTGCGCCGCTACGACAAGGGCGGCGAGCAGTTCTACGACACCATCTCGGCGCTGCACAAGGCGGTGCGCGGCAGCGA
>JBDSAB010000568.1:0-10346 GCA_039922395.1 Caldimonas sp. | reverse complement strand
GAGCGGGCCGGACTCGACATGAAGACCGTGCTCGGGGTGATCGGCAAAGGTGCAGCGCAGAGCTGGCAGATGGACAACCGCGGTCCGACGATGATCGAGCGGCGCTTCGACTTCGGCTTCGCCGTCGATCTGATGCGCAAGGACCTCGGACTGGTTCTCGACGAGGCACGCCGCAATGGCGCACAACTTCCGGTGACCGCACTGGTCGACCAGTTCTATGCCGAATTGCAGGCCGACGGCGGCAGCCGGGCCGACACCTCGAGCCTCGTCCGTCGGCTCAGGGGCAAAGCGGCGGAATAAAGCTGTCAGAGGCCTTTTCGCCGCTGACTGCGGCGCGCTTTCCCGTTTGTCGAAGCGCTTGCGGACGGGCTTCTTCTCGGTCTAGTTGCACGGCAGCGAACCGCGCCAGTCGGGGCGCAACGGCGTTACTTCGAAGCCCTCAGGGCTTCGGGACCGGCTTCTGCAGCGAGTTCGCGAGTTCCGCTTCGGAGACGACCTCGAAGACCTTGACGACCTTCTGAACGCCGCCGACACCGCGCGCGACCTCGGCGGCGCGGTTCGCCTCGCGCTCGGTCACGCGCCCCATCAAGTAGACGACACCTTGCGACGTCACCACCTTCAGTGAGTTGGAGAACAGGTCCTTGGCGTCGATGAAGCTCGCCTTCACCTTCGACGTCAGCAGCGCATCGTTGGAACGGCCGCCGATCGAGCGGTTCAGGCCGATCGTCAGCTCGTTGACGACCGACTGCACGTTGTCGATCCGGCTCACGGTCTGCTCGGCCAGCGTCTTGTCGGATGCGTCGTTGACGACACCGGTCAGCAGCATGATGCGGTTGTAGCTCGTCGCGTTGATCTGGCCGCGCTCGCCGATCGCGTCGCGCAGCCGGCTGCCCGCCTTGACCTCGATGACCTCATCTTCGACCTGGGTGCCGGACGTGCGGCGGTCGGTGGCCATCATCGAACCTCCGACGAACGCGCCCCCGATCAGCAGCGGCGCACAGGCGCTCAACGAGCCGACGCCGACCGCGCCGATCACCAGCAGGCGCAACGCCTGCCCAAGATTGCGTTTCATGTGTTTTCCTGTTCGCCCAAAAGTTGCAGGTCGACCGCATCGCACAGGCAATGCAGGACCAGCAGATGGACCTCCTGGATGCGCGCCGTGCGCTCGTGCGGCACGCAGATGTGGACGTCGGTTTCGGTCAACTTCTCGCGGATGCGACCGCCGGTGTTGCCGGTCAGCGCGATCACCGTCATGTCCTTCGCGCGCGCCGCGTCGACTGCGGCGAGCACGTTCGCCGAATTGCCGCTGGTCGTGAAGGCGAGCAGCACGTCGCCCGGAGCGCCAAGCGCCTGCACCTGCTTCGCGAAGATCACGTCGAAGCTGTAGTCGTTGGCGACCGCGGTCAGGATCGAGGTGTCCGTGGTCAGTGCGATCGCGGCCAGCCCGGGGCGCTCGCGTTCGAAGCGGCCGACGAACTCGGCTGCGAAATGCTGGGCATCGCCAGCCGAGCCGCCGTTGCCGCAAGCCAGCACCTTGCCGCCGCCGGTGATGCAGCCGACAAGGGCGCTGACCGCATCGGCGATCGGCTTGCTGAGGATCTCTGCCGCCGCGTACTTGAGGTCGGCGCTGTCAAAGAACTGCTGTTGAATACGCTGTTCGAGCATGATCACGAATGATATGACACGGGTTTGCGCGTCTGGTTCATTCGCAACCGATCCGCCTCAGGCCGCATCGAACGCCGCGCGCAGCCACTCGACCCGCTCGCCATCGATCGCGACGATATCGAAGCGGCATGGCGGCAGCGGGTCCATCCCGGCCAGGAAGTGCCGCGCCGCCAGCACGAGGCGGCGCTGCTTCGACGCGCCGACACTCGCTGCGGCCCCGCCATAGGCCCCGTCCGTCCGACGGCGCACCTCGACGAACACCAGCGTGCCGTCGCGCTCGCGCAGGATCAAATCGATCTCGCCGCCACGCGCATGCGGCCCGCGCGCGACCCGATAATTGCGGCGCACCAAGGTCAGCCCGAAACCCTTCAGATGGGCCAGAGCCGCAGACTCGGCGGCGTCTCCCACACCCTTCGTCGTCAGGCTCCTCGTGACCACGCTCCCCGCCTCGTTGATGCTGCAGGCCGCTGCCGAGGCCGCCGGCGATCAGCACTACCCGCAGGGCGCACTGTACGTGGTGGCCACGCCGATCGGGAACCTCGCCGACATCAGCTTGCGCGCGGTCCACGTGCTCGCGCTCGTCGATGCGATCGCCTGCGAGGACACCCGTCACAGCGCGCCGCTGCTGCGCCGGCTCGGCCTCGACAAGCCGCTCATCGCGCTGCACCAGCACAACGAGCGGACCGCCGCGGCGGCCGTGCTCGAGCGGCTGGCGCGCGGTGAGCGGGTGGCGTGTATCAGCGACGCCGGCACGCCGGCGATCAGCGACCCCGGTGCTGAACTGGTTGCCGCCGCGCGCGCGGCCGGATATCGCACCGTGCCGATTCCAGGCGCCAGCAGCGTGATTGCCGCTCTCAGCATCAGCGGCGATGCGCAAGGCAGCGCCTTCCTGTTCGTCGGCTTCCTGCCGTCGCGCGGCAAGGAGCGCGCGAATTCGATCGAGCGGCTGGCGGTGGAGAGAGCGCGTGCGGTCGTGCTTGAAGCGCCACACCGCATCGAAGACCTGGCCACCGGCCTGGCCCGCTGCGCGCCCGAACGCATGGTGACGTTGTGCCGCGAACTGACCAAGCAGTTCGAGAGCGTCGAGTCGATGCCGGCGGCCGATCTTCCGGCGTGGCTTGCCGCCGACTCGAATCGGCAGCGCGGCGAGTTTGTCGTCGTGCTGCATGCCCTTGCCGCACCGTCGGGTCCCGAAGCCGCGGAGGCGACGGCTGGCTCTGACGACAAGACCTTGCGCGCGCTGCTTGCCGCCTTGCCGCTGAAGCAGGCGGTCGCGGTGGCCGCCGAACTGACCGGCACCGCGCGCAACGCCCTCTACGCCCGGGCGCTCGAGTTGAAAGAGCGTTGAGACCCGTCGGTGAGCTCAGTTCGACACGGCCAGGCCGTGGCAATGCACGCGGGTCTCCCTGCATGCCGCTGCCCGCTCTGCCGACTTCTACAATCGACCACCGATTTCACCGGCGAACCCCATGATTTCTCGCGAACCCACGATCGAACGGCTGGCTGTGGCCCGCTCGCTGCTGCTCGATCCGTTCGGCCTGACCGACGCGTCGCTCGCGAAGGCGCTGGCGGCCATCGCGACGCATCGGATCGACGACGCCGACTTGTATTTCCAGTACACGCGCAGCGAGGGCTGGAGCCTTGAGGAAGGCATCGTCAAGAGCGGCAGTTTCGGCATCGACCAAGGCGTCGGCGTGCGCGCGGTTGCCGGCGAGAAAACCGCCTTCGCCTACTCCGACGACATCTCCGAAGCGGCCCTGATCGATGCGGCCGAAACGGTGCGCACGATCGCGGCCTCCGGGCAGAGTCGCAGCGTCAAGCGCAGCGCTGCGCCGACGATGGCCGGCAGCCGTGTGCTGTATGCGCCGATGGACCCGATCGCAACGCTCGACAGCACGCAGAAGGTCGCGCTGCTCGAGAAGGTCGAGAAGCTGGCCCGCGCGAAGGATCCGCGCATCGTCCAGGTGATGGCCGGTCTGGCCGGCGAGTACGACGTCGTGCTGATCGCGCGCGCCGACGGCACGATCGCCGCCGATGTCCGGCCGCTGGTGCGCCTGTCGGTCAGCGTGATCGCCGAGCAGACCATCGACGGCCAGGTCCGGCGCGAGTCCGGCAACGGCGGCGGCGGCGGCCGGTTCGGACTTGGCTACTTTCAGGACGATGTGATTGCAGGCTACGTCGACTCCGCCGTCACCGCGGCGCTGACCAATCTCGAATCGCGTCCGGCAAAGGCCGGCGAGATGAGCGTCGTGCTCGGTCCCGGCTGGCCCGGCGTGCTGCTCCACGAAGCGATCGGCCACGGGCTCGAAGGCGATTTCAACCGCAAGGGATCGAGCGCGTTCGCCGGCCGGATCGGCCAGCGTGTGGCGGCCGCTGGCGTGACCGTCCTCGACGACGGCACGTTGCCGGACCGCCGCGGCTCTCTCAATGTCGACGACGAAGGCAACGCGAGCCAGCGAAACGTGCTGATCGAGGACGGCATCCTGCGCGGCTACCTGCAGGACTCGATGAACGCGCGCTTGATGGGCGTCGCCCCGACCGGCAACGGCCGGCGCGAGAGCTACGCGGCGGTGCCGATGCCGCGCATGACGAATACCTACATGCTCGGCGGCGACAAGACGTCGGAGGAAATCGTCGCCGGCCTGAAGCGCGGCCTCTACGCGACCAACTTCGGCGGCGGCCAGGTCGACATCACCAGCGGGCGCTTCGTGTTCTCGGCCAGTGAGGCGTTCTGGGTCGAGAACGGAAAGATCCAGTACCCGGTCAAGGGCGCGACGATCATCGGCAACGGCCCCGATGCCCTGACCCGCGTCAGCGCGATCGGCAACGACATGCGCCTCGACCCGGGTGTCGGCGTGTGCGGCAAGGAAGGTCAGAGCGTGCCCGTCGGCGTCGGGCAGCCGACCTTGCGGATTGACCGCATGACGGTTGGCGGCACCGCGTAGCGCCGACGGTGCGGCGGACGCTCGGCGCGGCCGCCGGGACCGTCAAACGACGCGCACGTTCAGCGCCGGCAAACCGGCGATGAAGCCTTCCATCACATCACCGGCCACGACCGGGCCGACGTTCTCGGGCGTGCCGCTGAAGATGATGTCGCCGGCCTTCAGCTCGAAGGCTTGCGACAGCTTGCTGATCTGCTCGGCGACGCTCCAGATCATCTGATTCAGGTTGGCGTTCTGCTTGACCGCGCCATTGACCTTCAGCGAGATCGCGCCGGCGGTGAAATGACCCGTCATCGCGACCGGATGAATCGGCCCGATCGGCGCCGACCGATCGAAGCTCTTGCCGATCTCCCACGGCTTCTTCTCGTCACCCATCGCGCGCTGCAGATCGCGCCGGGTCATGTCGAGGCCGATCGCGTAGCCGTAGACGAGGGCGAGCGCGTCGGTCGTCGAGACATTGCGTCCGCCCGCCTTGAGCGCCGCGACGAGCTCGATCTCGTAATGGTAGTTCTTGGTCAGCGGCGGATACGGGTGGTCGGCCGTCGTGCCGGGGGCGACGAACTGGATTGCATCGCTCGGCTTCTGGAAGAAGAACGGCGGCTCGCGGTTCGGGTCGGACCCCATCTCGCGCGCATGAGCGGCGTAGTTGCGTCCGATGCAATAGATCCGGCGCACCGGAAACATTTCGCTGCTGCCGACAATTGGAAGCATCGGCTGGGCCACCGGAAAGACGGTGCGCGATCCGCTGTTGGCGTTGCTGGTCGTCGCGCAACCGGTCACCGCGCCCATTCCCATCGCGGCGGTTGTCGAAAGAACACTTCTGCGATCCATCTGTTGTCTCCTTGGTCGTTGGTCGAACTGCGGTCGACCATTCTGCGACTTCGGCCGAAAGAGGTGGCCGCTGCCATGGTGGCTTGCGCGCTACGCCTGAGCGCTATCGCGCAGGGCGTGACCGCGGTCGCGCAGCGCCGTGCTACATTGCGCGCCATGTCTCTGCCCGTCCGCTTTTTTGCGTACTTTTGGTTCTCGCACCGCTCGGCGGCCGGAGAGGCAAGCGCATAAAGACAGACGCGCCAAAGACTCCAGAAACCGCCGGGATGACCGGCGGTTTTTTTTTGCCGGCCCGGCACGCGCCACGAAGGGATCTCGATCGTGATCAAGACACAAGCCAGCACCGAAGGGTGGTTCGCGAGCAGCGAACGGACCAGCCAGACCGACGACCTGCGGATCGTCGACGTGACGCCGCTGCCGCCGCCGGAGCACCTGATCCGCTTCTTCCCGATCGCCGGCACGCCGGTCGAGACGCTGATCGGCAAGACGCGCGCAACGATCCGCCGGATCATGCAGCGGCAGGATGATCGGCTGCTGGTGATCATCGGGCCGTGCTCGATCCACGACCCCGTTGCGGCGGCCGAGTACGCGCGCCGCCTGAAGGCCGAGCGCGAGCGCCACGCCGACACGCTCGAGATCGTGATGCGGGTCTACTTCGAGAAGCCGCGCACCACCGTCGGCTGGAAGGGCCTGATCAACGACCCCTACCTCGACGAAACCTACCGGATCGACGAAGGCCTGCGGATCGGCCGCCAGCTGTTGCTCGAGATCAACCGCCTCGGCATGCCGGCCGGCAGCGAGTTTCTCGACGTCATCTCGCCGCAGTACCTCGGCGACCTGATCGCGTGGGGCGCGATCGGCGCGCGGACGACCGAGAGCCAGGTCCACCGCGAGCTTGCCTCGGGCCTGTCGGCGCCGATCGGCTTCAAGAACGGAACCGACGGCAACATCCGCATCGCGATCGATGCGATCCAGGCGGCTGCGCGGCCGCATCACTTCCTGTCGGTCCACAAGAACGGCCAGGTCGCGATCGTCGAGACGCGCGGTAACAAGGACTGCCACGTGATCCTGCGCGGCGGCAAGGCGCCGAACTACGACGCCGCGCACGTCGCGGCGGCCTGCCAGGAGATCGAGGCCGCCCAGCTCGACTGCACGCTGATGGTCGATTGCAGCCACGCCAACAGCAGCAAGCAGCACGCGCGACAGCTCGACGTGGCGCGCGACGTCGCCGGTCAGCTGGCAGAAGGCAGCCGCTGCATTTTCGGCGTGATGGTCGAGAGCCACCTCCACGGCGGGGCGCAGAAGTTCAACGCCGGCAAGGACGATCCGTCGAAGCTGGTCTACGGCCAGAGCATCACCGACGCCTGCCTGGGCTGGGACGATTCGCTCGAGGTGCTGAAGGTGCTGGCCGACGCGGTGGCGACGCGCCGGGCGCGTCACTGACCAGGAAGCCTCGCCAGTCGCGCCACCGCCACCGCCGCGGCCGGTCAGGCCGCGTCGTCGCGGGCGAGACGCTCGCTGCGCCAGTACACGTCGTCGCCGCCGAGGCCGTCGAGGTTGGCGCGATTCAGCACCCGGGCGAGCACGAACAGCAGGTCGCTGAGCCGGTTCAGGTACTGGCGCGGTTCGGCGCGCACCGCCTCGGCGGCGCCGAGCGCGACGACCGCCCGCTCGGCGCGCCGCGCGATCGTTCGACCGACATGCGCGAGCGCGGCGCTGCGCGTACCGGCCGGCAGGATGAATTCCTTCAGGCGCGGCAGCACCGCGTTGTGCCGGGCGAGCGCATCGTCCAGGCGCGCCACCGCCTCGGCCTTCAGCAGCTCGAAGCCAGGAATCGACAGCTCACCGCCGAGGTTGAAGAGCTCGTGCTGGATCACGACCAGCAGCTCCCGGACGTCGTCAGGCAACGGCTCGGCCAACAGCACGCCAAGATGCGAATTCAGCTCGTCGACATCGCCCATCGCCTGGACCCGCAGGTGGTCCTTCGGGACCCGTGCGCCGTCGCCGAGGCCGGTCGTGCCATCGTCGCCGGTCCGGGTCGCAATCTGTGTCAGGCGGTGGGCCATGCGGCATGCTAGCAGCGGGTTCGTCGATTCCCCTGCGCCGCTCGCGGCTGGTTCGACGTGCCCCGGGCGCGCTTCCTACAATGGGTCGACCGCCACCTTTGGCGCCACCTTGGGGCCTCCCATGAACGCACCGATCCCTGCTCACCTGCTGCCGCACCTCGAGCCGCGCCCGGTTCCGGCGGCGATGCTCGACGCCCTGAAGGCGCGTTTTGGCGAACGCTGCTCGACCGCGATGGCGGTGCGCGAGCAGCACGGCCGCGACGAGTCGCCGATCGATGCACCGCCCCCGGAAGTCGTGGTGTTCTGCGAAAGCACCGAGGATGTGGCCGATGTGGTGAAGCTGGCCGACCGTCATGCGGTGCCGGTGATTCCGTTCGGCGTCGGTTCGTCGCTCGAAGGCCATCTGCTGGCGGTCCAGGGCGGCGTCAGCATCGACCTCGCGCGGATGAACAAGATCGTCTCGCTGCACCCGGAAGACCTGACGGTGACCGTGCAGGCGGGCGTCACCCGCAACCAGCTGAACAACGAGATCCGCCACACGGGACTCTTCTTCCCGATCGATCCGGGCGCGGACGCGAGCCTCGGCGGCATGAGCGCAACGCGCGCCAGCGGGACGAACGCCGTGCGCTACGGGACGATGCGCGAGAACGTGCTCGGGCTGACCGTCGTGACGGCGAAGGGCGACGTCATCCACACCGGCACGCGCGCACGCAAGTCGTCGGCCGGGTACGACCTCACGCGGTTGATGGTGGGCAGCGAAGGCACGCTCGGGGTGATGACCGAGATCACCGTGAAGCTCTATCCGGTACCCGAGGCGATCTCGGCCGCGACCTGCAGCTTCCCGAGCATCAACGCGGCCGTGCAGACGACGATCCAGCTGATCCAGCTCGGCGTGCCGATCGCACGCTGCGAGTTGCTCGACCGGCATGCCGTGCGCGCCGTCAACAAGCACGACAAGCTGACGCTCACCGAAGCGCCGATGCTGTTGATGGAGTTCCACGGCAGCCCGGCCTCGGTCGAGGAGCAGGCCGCGACCGTGCAGGAGATCGCCAAGGATCTCGGCGGCGACAACTTCCAGTGGGCAACCACGCCGGAGGAACGCACCAAGCTGTGGACCGCGCGCCACCGCGCCTACTTCGCCGGCTTGCAGATGAAGCCGGGCTGCCGCACCGTCACGACCGACACCTGCGTGCCGATCTCGCGGCTAGCCGAGTCGGTGACGAAGGCCTCGGATGCGGCTGAAGCGGCCGGCTTGCAGCACTACATCGTCGGCCACGTCGGCGACGGCAACTTCCACCTCGCCTATCTGGTCGATCCGGCCATTCCGGCCGAACGCGAACTCGCCGAGAAGCTGAATCGCGAGCTGGTCCAGCGCGCGCTCGACATGGACGGCACCTGCAGCGGCGAGCACGGCATCGGGCTGCACAAGATGGACTTCCTGATCACCGAAGCCGGCGCCGAAGCGGTCGATCTGATGCGCACCGTCAAGCGGGCGCTTGACCCGAAGAATATCATGAACCCGGGAAAGATCTTCGCGCTCTGACGAGCGGTGAACGGCGGCCGGCGCGTGCCGGCCGCATCGACGTCAGTGGGTCGGTGCCGGCACCTGCCAGCGCATCGTCACCTCGCCGGCGCCGTCGACGCTCTCGAGGTTGACGCCGAAGCCCCACAAGCGCGCGACGTGCTTCAGCACTTCCTCGGCACTGTCGCTGAGAGGCCGGCTCTTGTGCTGGGTGTGGCGCAGGGTCAGCGAACGGTCGCCGCGCAGATTGACGTTCCAGACTTGGATGTCCGGCTCGCGTGCCCCGAGGTCGTACTGACGCGACAACGCCTCGCGCACATGACGATAGCCCGACGTATCGTGGATCGCCGCGATGCTGAGGTGCTCGCTCGATTCCTCGTCGAGGATCGAGAACAGGCGGAAGTCGCGGATGAGCTTCGGCGAGAGGTACTGGCCGATGAAGCTCTCGTCCTTGAAGTTGCGCATCGCCTCATGCAGAGCAGGCAGCCAGGGCGTGCCGGCCAGATCAGGGAACCATTCGCGGTCCTCGGCGGTCGGCTCCTCGCAGATGCGCTTGATGTCGGTGTACATCGCGAAGCCGAGCGCATACGGGTTGATGCCGCTGTACGCGCGATGGCCGACCGGCGGCTGGTAGATCACGTTGGTGTGCGACTTCAGCCACTCGATCATCACGCCGTCGGTCAGGTGGCCTTCGTCGTACAGCGTGTTGAGCAGATGGTGATGCCAGAACGTCGCCCAGCCCTCGTTCATCACCTGGGTCTGACGCTGCGGGTAGAAGTATTGCGCGATCTTGCGAACGATGCGCACGATCTCGCGTTGCCATGGCTCCAGCAGCGGCGCGTTCTTCTCGAAGAAATAGAGGATGTTCTCCTGCGGCTCGGCCGGGAAGCGCTTGGCGTCGGCCGCCTCCTCGAGCCGGTCGGGCCGCTTCGGCAAGGTGCGCCAGATGTCGTTGATCTGCGTCTGCGCGTAGGCCTGCCGCTCGGCGCTCCGCGACCTCTCTTCGGAAAGCGAGATCTTTCCGGGACGACGGTAGCGGTCGACCCCGTAGCTTTGGAGCGCGTGGCAGCTGTCGAGCAGGTCTTCGACCGGCTGCAGGCCGTGGCGCTCTTCGCAATCGGCGATGTAGTTCCGGGCGTAGATCAGGTAATCGACGATCGACGACGCATCGGTCCACAGCCGGAACAGGTAGTTGCCCTTGAAGAAGCTGTTGTGGCCGTATGCCGCATGCGCGATGACCAGCGCCTGCATCGCGGTCGTGTTCTCCTCCATCAGATAGCTGATGCAGGGGTCGGAGTTGATGACGATCTCGTAGGCCAG
>JBDSAB010000567.1:0-8770 GCA_039922395.1 Caldimonas sp. | reverse complement strand
AACATGACGATGCAGAACTGCGACGTCCTGCTGGCGGTCGGCGCGCGCTTCGACGACCGCGTGATCGGCAATCCGAAGCACTTCGCTTCGGTCGAACGCAAGATCGTCCACATCGACATCGACCCGTCGTCGATCTCGAAGCGTGTCAAGGTCGACATCCCGATCGTCGGCGACGTCAAGGAGGTCCTGCGCGAGCTGATCGGGCAGATTCGCGAGGCTCAGGCGCAACCGGATGCGCCGGCGTTGCGCGCCTGGTGGTCGCAGATCACGACGTGGCGCAAGCGTGACTGCCTGAAGTACGCGATGAGCCCGGACGTCATCAAGCCCCAGCATGTGGTCGAGACGCTGTGGAAGCTGACGAAGGACAGCGATGCGTACGTCACGTCCGACGTCGGCCAGCACCAGATGTGGGCAGCGCAGTACTACCGCTTCGAGCAGCCGCGGCGCTGGATCAATTCAGGCGGCCTCGGCACGATGGGCGTCGGCCTGCCGTACGCGATGGGCATCAAGCTGGCGAAGCCGGATGCCGACGTGTTCTGCATCACCGGCGAGGGCTCGATCCAGATGTGCATCCAGGAGCTCTCGACCTGCCTGCAATACAACACACCGGTCAAGATCATCTCGCTGAACAACCGCTACCTCGGGATGGTGCGGCAGTGGCAGCAGATCGACTACGGCGGCCGCTACTCGCACAGCTACATGGATGCGCTGCCCGACTTCGTCAAGCTGGCAGAGGCGTACGGGCACATCGGCATCAAGATCGAGAAGCCGTCCGAGGTCGAGCCGGCATTGCGCGAGGTGATTCGCCTGAAGGACCGGACCGTGTTCCTGGACGTGCGGACGGACCCGACCGAGAACGTCTGGCCGATGGTGCAGGCAGGCAAGGGCATCACCGAGATGCTCCTGGGCTCCGAAGACCTGTGACGGTGCAGACCGGCTCCGGGCAGGCGGCGTTACCGCGTCGCCAGGCCCGATCCGCGAACACCGCCGCACGCTTCGGCGATTGACGACTGACAACCGAGGAAGGACAGGGTCGAGCGGCCTGCCGATTACCGTCGGCAGGATCGGCAAGGCCTTTGCGAACCGACCATGAAACACATCATTGCATTGCTGCTCGAGAACGAACCGGGTGCGCTGTCGCGCGTCGTCGCCTTGTTCTCGGCACGCGGCTACAACATCGAAAGCCTGACGGTGGCGCCGACCGAAGACGCGTCGCTGTCGCGGATGACGATCGTCACGACCGGCTCCGACGAAGTCATCGAGCAGATCACCAAGCACCTGAACCGGCTCATCGAAGTCGTCAAGGTGGTCGACCTGACCGAAGGCGCCTTCACCGAACGCGAGCTGATGCTGATCAAGGTGCGCGCAGTCGGCAAGGAGCGCGAGGAGATGAAGCGGATGGCGGAGATCTTCCGCGCCCGCATCATCGACGTCACCGAGAAGAGCTACACCATCGAGCTGACCGGCGACCAGGGCAAGCTCGATGCGTTCATCGGCGCCGTCGACCGCGCCGTGATCTTGGAGACCGTGCGCACCGGCACGAGCGGCATCGGTCGCGGCGAGCGCATCCTGCGCGTCTGACGCCGCGGCTTTCCATCCACTTTTGAACCGAACCAGCGAAGGAGAAACACATGAAGGTCTACTACGACAAGGACGCCGACCTGAGTCTCATCAAGGGCAAGAACGTCACGATCGTCGGCTACGGTTCGCAAGGACACGCGCATGCCCAGAACCTGAACGACAGTGGCGTCAAGATCACGGTCGGTCTGCGGCGCGGCGGCGCGTCGTGGACCAAAGCCGAGCGCGCTGGGCTGCGTGTCGCCGAGGTCGCCGAGGCGGTGAAGCAGGCCGACATCGTGATGATGCTGCTGCCCGATGAGCAGATCGCGACCGTCTACAAGTCGGACGTCGAACCCAACATGAAGCAGGGCGCCTCATTGGCTTTCGCGCACGGCTTCAACGTGCACTACGGACAGGTCGTCCCGCGCGCCGATCTCGACGTCTGGATGGTCGCTCCGAAGGCGCCCGGTCACACCGTGCGCTCGACTTACACGCAGGGCGGCGGCGTGCCGCACCTGATCGCCGTTCATGCCGACAAGTCCGGCAAGGCACGCGATCTCGCGCTCAGCTACGCGGCGGCCAACGGCGGCGGCAAGGCTGGCGTGATCGAGACCAATTTCCGCGAAGAGACCGAGACCGACCTGTTCGGCGAGCAGGCGGTTTTGTGCGGCGGTGCGGTCGAATTGATCAAGGCGGGCTTCGAGACGCTGACCGAGGCGGGGTACGCGCCGGAGATGGCTTATTTCGAGTGCCTGCACGAGCTCAAGCTGATCGTCGACCTGATCTATGAAGGCGGAATCGCCAACATGAACTACTCGATCTCGAACAACGCCGAGTACGGTGAGTACGTGACCGGGCCGAAGATCGTCAATGACGAGACCCGGGCAGTGATGCGCAAGGTGCTGAAGGACATCCAGACCGGTGAGTACGCGAAGAGCTTCATCATCGAGAACCGGGCCGGTGCGCCGACCCTGATGTCGCGTCGCCGTCTGATGGCCGAGCATCCGATCGAAGTGGTCGGTGAGCAGTTGCGCGCGATGATGCCGTGGATCAAGAAGAACCGCCTGGTCGACCAGTCGAAGAACTGACGCAGCGACCTTCTCGAAGCTCGAAGCGCCGACATGACGGGAGAAACCGACGGCAACATCGACGACGACGGCCTGGAGCCGCCGCCGCGTCGACGCCGCAAGGGCATCTACATCCTGCCCAACCTGTTCACGCTGGCGGCGCTGTTCGGCGGCTTCTACGCGATCGTGATGGCGATGAACGGACGCTTCGAGCAGGCCGCCTACGGCGTCTTCTGCGCGATGGTGCTCGACAGCCTCGACGGTCGCGTCGCCCGGATGACGAACACGCAGAGCACGTTCGGCGAGCAGATGGACAGCCTCTCCGACATGGTCTCGTTCGGCGCTGCGCCGGCCTTGATCGCCTACGAATGGGCGCTCAAGGGCCTGGGCAAGCCGGGCTGGATTGCGGCCTTCGTCTACTGCTCGTGTGCGGCGCTCCGGCTCGCCCGCTTCAACACCAACCTCGCCGTCGTCGACAAGCGCTTCTTCCAAGGCTTGCCGAGCCCGGCGGCGGCAGCCCTCGTGATGGGATTCATCTGGCTGATGGACAACCAGGGCTTTCAAGGGGGCGCAGAAGGACCGTGGCTCGCCTGGGTCATGTTCGGCTTCACGCTGTATGCCGGCCTGACGATGGTGACCAACGTGCCGTTCTACAGCTTCAAGGACGTCAGCTTCCGCCACTCGGTGCCGTTCATCGTCATCGTCGCGATCGCCCTCGGCATCGCTGTCATCAACATTCACCTGCCCGGCGCACTGTTCGGCCTCTTCATGACTTACGGCCTTTCGGGCTACGCCGTCTATGCGTGGAAACGCAGCAAGGGCCGCCCGGTGAGCGTGATTGCCACATCGATGGACGAGCCCGACGAACAGGGCCTCCATCGCTGAATCTCTGCTATATTGATCCGCATGACGTCCTGTTCCGCGACCACGCTACTGCTTCTTCTTGGAGTACCACGGGCTCGCTGATCGTCCACGTCCAAACGTCTTCGTCTCACCGGCCCGCTTGCATACGCAGCGGGCCGTTTTGCTTTCTAGGGCCGACTTTTTCGGTCCACTTCCTGCCAACCGAGGAGCACCGCCGTGACCGACAAACTGATCATCTTCGACACCACCTTGCGCGATGGCGAGCAGTCGCCCGGCGCCTCGATGACGAAGGACGAGAAGCTTCGCATCGCCCGCCAGCTCGAGCGCCTGAAGGTCGACGTGATCGAGGCCGGCTTCGCAGCGTCGTCGAACGGCGACTTCGAAGCGGTCCGGGCGATCGCCCAGGCCATCAAGGACTGCACGGTCTGCTCGCTGGCACGGGCAAACGATCGCGACATCTCGCGTGCGGCCGAGGCGCTCAGCGCGGGCCACTCGACTCGCATCCACCTGTTCCTCGCGACCAGCGCGCTGCACATGGAAAAGAAGCTGCGCATGACGCCGGAGCAGGTGCACGAGCAGGCGCGCCTGTCGACACGGTTTGCGCGAAACCTGTCCGGCAACGTCGAGTTCTCGCCGGAGGACGGCTATCGATCAGATCCTGATTTTCTCTGCCGTGTGCTCGAGGACGTGATCGCCGAAGGCGCGACGACGATCAACATTCCCGACACGGTCGGCTATGCGATTCCCGAGTTGTACGGTCGCTTCATCCATGACCTGCGCGAGCGCATCCCGAACTCCGACAAGGCAATCTGGTCGGTGCACTGCCACAACGACCTCGGCATGGCGGTGGCCAATTCGTTGGCCGGCGTGAAGCTCGGCGGCGCGCGCCAGATCGAGTGCACGATCAACGGGCTCGGCGAGCGCGCCGGCAACTGCTCGCTCGAAGAGATCGTGATGGCCGTGAAGACTCGCAGGGACTATTTCGGGCTTGACGTCGGAATCGACACGACCCAGATCGTGCCGGCCTCGCGCCTGGTATCGCAGACGACCGGCTTCGTCGTGCAGCCGAACAAGGCGGTCGTCGGCGCGAACGCGTTCGCGCATGCCTCCGGCATTCACCAGGACGGCGTGCTCAAGGCGCGCGACACCTACGAGATCATGCGGGCCGAAGACGTCGGCTGGGCCGCGAACAAGATTGTCCTCGGCAAGCTGTCCGGCCGCAATGCGTTCAAGCAGCGCTTGCAGGATCTCGGCATCGTGATGAACTCGGAAGCCGACATCAACACGGCGTTCGCGCGCTTCAAGGAATTGGCCGATCGGAAGAGCGACATCTTCGATGAAGACATCCTTGCGCTCGTGATGGACGAGTCGGTGACTGCGGAGAATGAGCACTACCGCCTGCTCGCGCTGTCACAGCACTCTGAGACCGGTGAGCGACCGCAGGCGAGCGTCGCGTTTGCTGCCGGCGAGATCGAACACCATGCCCAGAGCGATGGCAACGGTCCTGTCGATGCGAGTCTCAAGGCGATCGAGTCGAAGCTGAAGAGTGGCGCCGAAATGCTGCTCTATTCGGTCAATGCCATCACATCCGGCAGCACAGAATCTCAAGGCGAAGTGACGATTCGACTGCAGCACGGAGGCAGGGTCGTGAATGGCGTCGGCGCGGACCCCGATATCGTGGTTGCGTCAGCCAAGGCCTACCTTTCTGCGTTGAACAAGCTTCACAGCAAGATCGAGCGTGTCGCTGCCCAGGGCTAGCCTCGTGATGAATGTCACGACCGCAGTTATGACTTGAGGAACAGCGCGCAAGCTTTTGATCTTGCGCGCTTTTTTTCAATCACATACACTCCGCGCCATTGGGTGCGAAGGGGCTGCCGTGGCGTCGACTGGGAATTGGGTGGTGGTGAGCGTGCTGACGTTGGTCGCAGCCATGACGTTCCTGGCCCCAGAAGCAGCGCAAGCAGCTGGACGAACGGTCAAGAAGCGCGCGCATGTCACCGTCAAGCCGTTGGTGTCGTTGCGGAATCGTCCGCAGGCGACCGTCGTCACGGTGCGTCGTGGCAACGTTCACCGCGTCTCGTCGGTCATGGAGCTTCAACCTGCGCGGCCGTCCTTCGGGCAGCTGTACGGGCTGCACAGCACGACCGATTCGCTGGACTTGAAATCGGGTGTGGCCCTCGTGCTCGATCAAGACACGAACGAGGTTTTGTTCAGCAAGAATTCGCAGACCGTCCTGCCGATCGCATCGCTGACGAAGCTGATGACCGCCCTGGTGGTCACCGAGGCACACCAGCCGCTCGATGAATTGTTGACGGTCACCGATGACGACATCGACACCGAGAAGGGCAGCCGGTCGCGTCTGCGCGTCGGAACCGTGCTGCGTCGCGAGGAGATGTTGCATCTGGCGCTGATGTCCTCGGAGAACCGAGCGGCGAACGCGCTTGGCCGACATTTCCCCGGCGGCTTGAACGCTTTCGTCGCAGCGATGAATCGCAAGGCCATTGAACTCGGCATGAACGACACGCACTACGTCGAGCCGACGGGTCTGTCGAGCCGCAATCAATCGAGCGCGCGCGACCTCGCGACCTTGGTCAAGGCGGCGCACGAGCATCAGATCATTCGCGAGCTATCGACGTCCCCCGAGTTCCAGGTCGAGATCGGGAATCGCACCCAGCAGTTCCGCAACACCAACAACCTGGTACGCAGCCCGTCCTGGGAAATCGGCCTGCAGAAGACCGGCTACATCACCGAGGCAGGGCGCTGCCTGGTGATGCAGGCCAAGATGGCCGGTCGCAAGCTGATCATGGTGTTCCTGGATTCCGCCGGTAAGTATTCGCGCATCGGCGATGCCGAACGCGTGCGCCGCTGGGTCAACGAGACGACGCATCAAGGCAATTCCGGCATCGTGCCGGCGGCGGTCCCCGCCGAATTGCCGACGACCGGCAGCGTCCCCAAGCTGACTTCCTGAGCGTCAGCGTTCTGCGCTAGGGTCTGTGCCCGAGTGCCGCCGAGATCTGCGCGGCAGTCGCTCGTAACCGATCCAGCCACGCTTCTTCCAGACGATCGGCCGGAGCCGAGATCGATAGACCGGCCACGAGTTTGCCCTGGTCATCGAGAATGCCCGCGGCCATGCAGCGCACACCGAGCTCGAGCTCCTCGTCGTCCCGCGCCGTCCCGTATTGATTGACTCGCGCGAGCTCCCGCTCGAGTTCGGCGACCTCGGTGATGCTGTTGCGGGTGTGGCCTGCAAGCCCCGTTCGAGCCGCGTAAGCACGCACCCGCTGGGCGTCGTCCTGCGCCAGAAACAGCTTTCCGACCGACGTCAGATGCAGAGGCGCGCGGCCACCGATGGCGCGAACCACCTGCATGCCCGAGCGCTCGCTGTAGGTGCGCTCGATGTACACGATCTCGTCGCCTTGCCGCATTGACAAATTGACTGGCTGATGCGTCAGCTTGTGCAGTTCGCGCATCGGCGACAGCGCCGCATCGCGCACGTCGAGCCGCGCCTTCACGAGGTTGCCCATCTCGAGCATTCGCATGCCGAGGCGATAGCTGCCGGCCTCTGGTCGATCGACGTAGCGACCGATGGTCAGGTCGTTGAGGATGCGATGCGCCGTCGAAGGATGGAGCCCCGTCTGCTCGCTGATCGACTTGAGCGACACAGGGTCCTGATGCGCGGCCAAGAGGTCGAGCAACGCGAAGGTCCGTTCGAGCACCTGGATCGTGACGGTCTTCGGCTCGTTCTTTGCCATGCGTGTATTTTGACGCAGCGAGGTCACCAAGAGCTTGCAGCGTGGCCGGCGGCGATCCCGGCCCGCACTGCGCCTTCGAGCGTCGAAGGGTACGGGCCTTCGAGGTAGTCTCCGGCAGCCCACAGGTTAGGGGCGATGCGCATCGGCGGCCGCCTGAGCGCCGGCGTGCAGCGAAAGGTCGCGCGCTTCTCGGTGACGACCTGGACCAACTCGAGAGGCCCTCGAAGAAATGCGCCGAGTGCCTTCTCGGCCTGACAACGCGTTGCCTCGAGTGCGGCCTTACCGCCGCGCTCCACCCACGCTTCGGCGCCGCTGATGACGAATGCCAGCAGGCCTTCTGCTCCGCCGAGCTGACCTCGATCGAAGACGAACTGCGCCGGGTGATCTGCGCTCGCCGAGAGGGACAACATCGGCCCTGGCAGCACCGCGCCCTGGTTGCGCAGGTAGACGGTGATGATCGGTGCGAACGGTATGGCGTTGGCTGTGTCAGCCCACGCGGGAGCGATCGTCGCGACCAGGCGCGCGCTCTCGTGCGCGGTCGCCGCGAGCACGACGCTGTCAAAGGTTTCGCCGTCGACCGACCAACCCGTTCCGGCAGCGGTCAACTCGCGGACGCGATGACGTAGGCGGATGGTGGCGCCGTTCCGATCCAGCCAACCGGCAGCGGGAGCAGGAAGGAGATCACCGAGGCCAAGGCGCGGCAGCAGCAGGTCGGAAGCGCCGCGGCCGCCGAAAAGGGCATCGGCGATGACACGGAGGAAGACTTGTGCGCTCGCTTCATGAGCGCCTGTGTTGAGCGCTGCGACGCAGAGCGGCTCAATCAGCTCGCGCTGAATCCTGGTGCGAATGCCGCGGGTCAGTTCGGCCACGGTGAGGACATCTGCGCACCGAAAGCCACCAGCAAGCCACCCTGCCGCGGCACGCAGCAACGACAGCTTGTCGAGCGGGCTCCAGGTGCGGTGCGCGATCACGCCGCGGATAAAGGCGAGCCAGGGCGGTCCAGTGGGCAGCACGAGGCCATCGCCGTTCGCGTCGACAAGCCGGAGCGGCGTCCGCAGGAAGGCCTGGCGCTCTTCGACGCCGAGGCCTCGCATGAGCGCGAGTGTCGCGCTGTAGGCGCCGATGGCGATGTGCTGACCGTTGTCGAGCACAGAGCCCGCAACGCTCACCTCGCGACTTCGTCCACCGAGCTGTGGGGCCATCTCGAACAGGGTGACCTGGCGTCCCCGCCGTGACGCTTCGACCGCGGCGGCGAGTCCCGCCCAGCCGCCGCCGATGACAGCGACGCCGCGGGCGGTCGACATCAGCGCCCTCGCCAGTTGGTCCGCATTGCGATCCAGAGCTTGCGCAACGGCGTCAGCGAAAAGCGCTGGTGCAGCACCCGGAATCCGTCGGCCTCGATCTCGGTGAGCAACGTGCGGTAGATGTTGCCCATCATCAGGCCCGGCTTCTGCGCGCGTCGATCGACCTCTGCCAGAAGCGCAAAAGCCTCGTCGTAGGTGCGATGGGCGCGCGCCGACTGGAACT